>QOAX01000026.1 GCA_003972865.1 Verrucomicrobiota bacterium
ATGAAATGGATGTGACAATCGTAACCGCCGGCCGTGAGGATCGCGCCCTCGCCGGCGATCGCCTCGGTCGCCGCGCCGATGGTCATCGGGTTGCGCTGGCCGGTCTCGGGATCGGCGAACACCGAGCCGAGTCCGTCCTGAATGCCGGGGTTTCCCGCGTGGCCAATGCCGGCGATGCGACCGCCCTTGATGCCGATGTCGGCCTTTATGACGCCGAGCTTGGCGTCGAGAATCAACGCGTTGGTGATGACCACGTCAAGCGATTCGGCGTCCCTGGCCAAGGGCGATTGGCCCATGCCGTCGCGGATCACCTTGCCGCCGCCGAACTTGACCTCGTTGCCGTAGCCGCCGCCCTCGGCGATGAGGTCACGCTCGACCTCGATGAACAAATCAGTGTCGCCCAGGCGCACCTGGTCACCGACGGTCGGGCCGTAAATTTCCGCGTACTGTTGTCGGGTAAGTTTCAGTGACATCTCGTGCTCTCCCTGGTTATGCGGGCAATGGGCCGTTGACTTTGGCGTTGAGGCCGTGGACTTCGCGGCTGCCGGCGAGGGCGACGATCTCGACTTCACGCGCCATGCCCGGCTCGAAGCGGATCGCGGTTCCGGCCGGGATGTTCAGGCGGAAGCCAAGCGCTTGGTCGCGTTCAAATTCCAGCGCGGAGTTGACCTCGTAAAAATGAAAGTGGCTGCCGACCTGTATCGGCCGGTCGCCGGTGTTGGAGACCGGCAGCGTCCGGGTCGCTAGATTCTCGTTTGCCGTGAGCGGCTCCGCCTCTGCAACTCTGATTTCGCCGGGGATCATCGGATGGGATTGTGAACGGTTACCAGCTTGGTGCCGTCGGGGAAGGTTGCCTCGGCCTGCACCTCGTGAATCATCTCCGGCACGCCCTCCATCACGTCGTCGCGCTTGAGGATGGTCGCGCCGTGGCTCATCAACTCGGACACCGACCTGCCGTCGCGTGCCCCCTCGAAAATCTCGTAGGTGATGATCGCGATCGCCTCGGGGTGGTTGAGTTTCACCCCCCGGGCCTGTCGCCGCCGAGCCAAGTCGGCGGCCACGACAACCATCAACTTCTCCTGTTCGCGCGGTGTAAGATGCATGGCAAGCGGTTCGGGAAGTCTATTGCCGGTTCATACAGCGCGCGAGCCAAAAACCGATGCGTTTGATCAAACGCTGAGGTGCTGCCGCACGATAGCCTCGCTCAGTTGCGGAGTGTCGCCGTTGGCGACCACGCGGCCGCGGTTCATGATGTAAAAGCGATCGCCAAACTCCTTGATGAAATCGACATACTGCTCAACCAGCAGGATGGTCATGTCTTTTTCCGTGGTGAGGTATTTGAGCACGCGCCCGATTTCCTGGATGATGTTGGGCTGAATGCCCTCTGTCGGCTCGTCGAGCAACAGCAACCGCGGCTCGCCGACCAGCGCGCGGCCGATGGCGAGCTGCTGCTGCTGCCCGCCGGAAAGGTCGCCTCCTCGGCGCTGGCCCATTTCCTTGAGCACCGGGAACAGCTCGAAAACTTCACCGGGCACCGCCCGCCCGCCACCGGGCCGGCCAGCCAGGCCGACCCGCAGGTTCTCGGTCACCGTCAGCTTGGGGAAGATCATCCGCCCCTGCGGCACCAGCGCCATGCCCCCGCGGATGCGAGCGTGGGCCGGCTGGTTGGCCACGTTGATTCCGGCAAAGGTAATGGTCCCCTTGGAGGGTTTTTCCAAGCCGACGATGTTGCGGATGAGCGTCGTCTTGCCCACGCCGTTGCGACCCATGAGGCAGACCACACTGCCCTTGGGCACCTCCAGTGAGACGTCGTGGAGCACCTGCACCGACCCGTAGGCAAATTGGATGTCCTTGATGTTCAGCATTTCATCTGCCGAGATAAGCCTTGATGACCTCCGGGTTGTCCTGCAATTCAGCCAGCGTGCCCTCGGCCAGGATTTTGCCCTCGTTTAACACGGTCACAAAACTGTTGAGTTGGCGGACAAAATCCATGTCGTGCTCAATGACAATGAGTGTGTGGTCCGCGCGCAACTCGAGCAGCAACTCGGCGGTGAGGGCGGTCTCGGCATCAGTCAGGCCGGCGGCCGGTTCATCGACCAGCAACAGCTTGGGGTTGGTGAGGATGAGCGCGCTGATGGCCAGCCACTGGCGCTGGCCGTGGCTGAGTTGGCTCGCCTCAGTGTCGCGCTCGTCAATCAGTCGCACACGCTCAAGCAACGCCTCGATTTGCCCGGCTTCCTCGGGGGTGGTGGCACGGCGCAGGTTGGACCAAAGTCCCTGTCGACCTGGGAGGGACAGCTCGAGATTCTCGAAGGTGGTCAGGCTATCAAACACCGTGGGCGTCTGGAATTTCCGCCCGATACCGCGCCGGGCGATGTCCACCTCCTGTACGCCGGTGATCTCGTCACGGTCAAAAAACACCTGCCCGGTGGTGGGCGGGGTCTTGCCGCTGACAAGGTCGCAAAAGGTCGTCTTGCCAGCGCCGTTGGGGCCGATGATGACGCGCAGTTCGTTGTGCTCCACGCCGAGCGCCTCGATGTCCACCGCCTTGAAGCCGTCAAAAACGGCGGTAAGATTTTTCACAAACAACAGGTAACGCTCGGCCCACAGGCGGCTTTGATCGGGGTCATCGCCCAAGTATTCACGCGTGCGCTCGGCTTGCGTGAACTGGACCTGATTGCCTGGCTTGATTGAGTTGGGAGCGGGCATGGCTAATTCTCCTTACTGGCAGTGCCAGTTCCCGAACCCTTTATCAGTCGCATCAATTGCCCCGGCAAACCCATCAGCCCACCTTTGATCCAAAGCACCACACCGATGAACAAGCCGCCCAGCACGAACGGCCAGTAATCGGCCTTCCAGGTGAAGATGCCGAAGTCGTGTTGCGAGGTGAAATAATTATAAAGCAGATTCACCACCAGCGCACCCAGCACCGCGCCGGCCAGCGTGCCGCGACCGCCCACGGCCACCCAGATGACAATCATTATGGACTTGCCCGCCTCCATGTCGAACGGCGTGATGATGCCCATCTGTGGCACGTACAACATCCCCGCCAGTCCGGCGATCATCCCTGCCAGCACGAAGGCGAACAGCTTGTAGACATACGGCCGGTAGCCGGAAAAGCGCAGCGTGTTTTCGTCGTCACGAATGGCGACGAGCACGCGGCCAAGACGGGATTTAATCAGGCCGTGGCATCCCCAGTACACCGCGGCTAGAGCAAGAACGGTGATGACATAGAGGGCAAGCTTCACGTAGGGCTCGGACAATTGAAAGCTGCCGGCAATCCGATCGAACCGCGTCAGGCCATTGGTGCCGCAAAACTTCATGTTGTTCATCGAGAAAAAGTTAAACGCGGCCACTGTGATGGCCTGGGTAAGGATCGCGAAATACACGCCGCGCACACGGCTGCGAAACCCGAAGAACCCAATGACCAACGCAACCAGTCCGGGAATCAACAGGGCCAACAACATCGTGACCGGCAGCGACCAGAAAGGTTTCCAGAACCACGGCACCGTCCACTCAGCCTCAGTTTGCCCTGCTCCCCCCGGGTAAACGACATAAAGACAGGCGGGCATTTTCCAGCCGTTCGCATCCACGATTCCCTCCGGCCCGCCGTGATGCGCCAGATACATGCCCATCGCGTAGCCGCCCAGGCAGAAGAAAAAGGCCTGGCACAGGCTGAGAATTCCGGCGTAGCCCCAGACCAAATCCAGCCCCACTGCCACGATGGCAAAGGTTAGATAGCGCCCTAGCATGTTGACCGTCTCGATGGAGATGGCGCCGGCGAAGTAGAGGCCGGGCACGCAGATGACCCCGATGAACAGCAGGACGAGGAGCGCCACTAGTGCCATATAAGGACGTTTGGATTGTCTGGGGTTATCGGTCATCAGCCAGTCTTCCTTTCGGTGCGAACAATCCCGCCGGCTTAAATTGGATGAAGATAACCACCACAATTAACAAGAGAATCTTGGCCCAGATGGTGCCGATCCAAGGCACCGCCTCAACTAACTTGGTCAACACACCGATGCCGAGCCCTGAAAAGACCACGCCAAGCAACTCGCCCACACCCCCCACCACCACCACGAGGAACGAATCCACAATAAAGTTGGTCTGCCCCATGTCAGGCGTCACCCCTCCAATCAGGGTCCAGGCATAACCAGCCACTCCGGCCAGCCCGGCGCCGAAGGCGAACGTGAAACGATCCACCCGGCGGGTGTTCACGCCCAGGCTGCGGGCCATGTCGCGGCTCTGCATGGTGGCGCGAATGTGCAGACCCATGCGGGTGTGGTTCATCTGCCACCAAACCATCAGCACCGCCAATAGGCACAGGCCCATGATAAAAATACGGGCATAAGGCAGGTTCACATCCTGCATCGCCTCCAAACTACCCCGGGCCCAATCGGGAGCGTTCACGCCGATGTTGTCGCCGTAGCGGATGCGGGCAATTTGAATGAGCACCAAACCAATGCCCCATGTTGCAAGCAGCGACTCGAGTGGGCGTCGATACAGATGCCGCACCACCAGTGCCTCCATCAGCATCCCCACCATCGCCGCCACCAGGAATGCCGCCGGCAACGCCCAAAGATAATAGGAATTCTGAGGCGCCTCGGGGACATGGTTGAACAAGAGCTGCATCTCATAAGTCGTGTAGGCGCCGATCATCATCAGCTCGCCGTGGGCCATGTTGATGACACCCATCAGCCCGAAGGTGATGGCCAGCCCGAGCGCCATGAGGATGAGCACCGAACCGAGCGACAGTCCGCGAAAAACGTTGCTGAAACGATCGACCGTTTTCTGGTGGGCGCGAATGGTCGCGAGCGACTGCCCGCACGCCTGGGCCAGCGCCACGTCGGCCGACTCCAATTCATCCAGCAGCGACTCCAGCCGGGGCAACGCCCGCAAACTCTTGATTTCGCCCAGTTGACGGACTGCTTCAATCCGCTCTTCTGCATTCTGTTCCGGCAATTGGCCACTGAGCTGAATCAGGAGTTGGCTTTCCCTGGCGGTGTAACGAATTTTGTTGTCAGAATCTTTTTGGGCAATTTCACCAAGCAACTCAACGGCATCAATGTTGTACGGCGGGTCACCGCATTTCTTGGCGCCCGACAGTCGCACCTCGGCATCGGGCGATAAAAGGCGCAGGAAAAATTTGCCCTGCGCGGCCAGCTTCCGTTCGTCACGGTTGGGGCTGATATCCCCCAGGTCCGACACATCCGGCTTGGCCTGTTTACCATCATCGCCCAACACAGGCTCACCGGTGAGCGGGTGGGTCAGCGGGGCCAATTCGTTGAAGTCCTCGTCCTCCTCAGTCTCGGTGCAGACGACGATCTGATCATTCCAGAGGTAGACGCTGCCAGTACGGTAGTTTTCGAGAAACGCCTCAAGTCGCGAGTCGCCGCTCTTGGCCAAGTCGAACAGCGCCTGTTTGCGCAGGGCGGCATCGTCACCAGCGAGCTTGGCCATCTGCTCCAGGAGAGCCGCGTCGCTTGGTTTGTCTACGGAAGAATCGGCCGCCGCAACGGGTTGGCTGAGCGTCCAACCAGTCACGACGGCCATGAAGAAGGCCAAGCTATATCTCATTCTGTCTCAGGAGGAACTGCTTGAAAACAAGCCGGCCGCAACGGTTCAGCAGGCGGGCCGAATCATCGACCTATAGAGCAATGAGCCAAAATCCAAGCCCACCTGCGAACCGTCAAAAGCGTTTAATTATCCCTTTTTCTTCGGCCCGCCGGTCGGTTTCGGATAGTTCCCGTCCGTATGAAGGTAGCGGCTGTAGGAGTCCGGCGACACCAGGCCTTCACTCTCCCACACAATCTTGAACTGACCGTCGTTGCGAATCTCGCCAACATACACCGGCTTGAGGGTGTGCTGGTTGGAAGCGTGCATCTGCTTTTTGCCGCCCGGGGCGTCGAACTCCAGTCCATAGACCGCCTGGCGAACCTTGTCCACGTCGAACGTGCCGGCCTTCTCAACGGCGGCCTTCCAGACGTACACACCGAAGTAGGCCGCCTCGATCGGATCGTCGGTCACGCGCTTTGTACCGCCCGGCAGGTTGTTCTTTTCGCAATAGCTCTTGAAGGCCTGAACAAATGTACTATTTCCCGGTGACTTCACACTCTGGAAATAATTCCAGGCGGCCAAGTGCCCAACCAGCGGCGGCACATCCATCGCACGCAACTCATCCTCCGCAACGGAGAAAGCCATGATTGGACAGTCATCCGAGGTCAACCCCTGGTTGGCGAACTCCTTGTAGAACGGCACGTTGCTGTCGCCGTTGATAGTCGAGAGCACACAGGCATTTCCACTGGCGGCGAACTTTTTGATCTTACCGACTATGGTCTGGTAGTCCTGATGGTGAAACGGAGTGTACTCCTCCATGATGTTCGCCTCCGGGACGCCCTTGGTCAAAAGAAACGCCTTGAGCACCTTGTTCGCCGTGCGCGGGAAAACGTAGTCGGTGCCGAGCAGGTAGAACTTCTTCATGCCCAACTCGCCCATCATGTATTCCGCAGCCGGAATGAGCTGCTGATTCGGAGACGCGGCGGTGTAGAACACATTCAGTGACTGCTCCTCACCCTCGTATTGGACGGGGTAAAACAGAAGCTGGTTGTATTCCTCGAACACAGGCAGGCACGACTTGCGGCTCACTGAGGTCCAGCAGCCGAAGGTCACCGCGACCTTGTCCTGGGTGATCAACTGCTTGGCCTTCTCCGCGAACAACGGCCAGTTGGAGGCAGGATCCACCACCACCGGCTCGATCTGCTTGCCCAGCACGCCACCCTTGGCGTTGATCTCTTCCGCCGCCATCAGGACGACGTCCCTCAGGGAGGTCTCGGAGATGGCCATCGTTCCGCTGAGCGAATGCAGTATGCCAATCTTCACCGTATCGGCCGCTTGGCCAGACGTCGGTTGCGGCTTCGACGGTTCGCCACCGCAGCCGATTAACAACAGCGCCAACACACAGCTTGGCATAGCGTATTTCATCATAATGTATTTCGTTTTTTGGGTTAAAATTAGAACGTGTACAGAACCCGTGCCGCCAGTAGATCCTCATCGCCGCCCCCGGCGAAGTCGCGATTGCGGTACTCGGTGATGACGGACACACTGTCCGAGATCACAAAGCGAGGGCTGATGGTGAACTCATCGATCTCGGCCCAGTCGGCATCCACATGGGCGAAACGCAGGGTGGCGTTGAACGTGTCCGTGAAGGCGTAGTTGCCCATCAGCATGTAGGCGTCGCCGTCGGAACCGTTTGCCCCGAAGTCCTCGAGCGAACTGTATTCCGCCGCCACCGTGAGGGCATCCACCGAGTAGGCGGCCCACAGGTTGACCATCGACTTGTCGTAGGCATCACCGCTCTCCGTGGCGTAGCCGAGCTTGATGGTCAATCCCTCCGCCGGGGAGGTGAACACCTGCACCTCGTAGCCAAGGTCGTCCGTGTCGCCGTCCGCGCTCCAGGTGCCATCCACCACTGAGCCGTAGACGCCAAATGTCTCCCCGCTGTACACGCCCGCCAGGCCGGTGTGATGGCCCGGGTAAACCGTGCTCGCCGCGGCCGAATATTGGTAGAGCCCGTCCACGTCGAACGTCTCGAAGCCGATGCAGCTCAGGAACTTGCCCGCCTTGAGGCTGAACTGGTCGGACACCGAAAAGCCGACGAATGCCTGCTCGAGGTCCACCCCGCCGCTCGTGTCAGTGTAGTTCAGGTCGACCTGTGCGTTGATGGAGTCACCACCATAAAGCAGATCCACCTCGAACTCGCCAATCTCGGCTGTGCTCTTGGTGTCTTTGCCAGCCACATCAGAGCTTGAAGCCGATACATCCAGAAAGCCCTGCAAAGAAAGGCCTTCCGCCAATTCGATCTCCGCCTGGGCGGTGACCGATGCAACTGCTGCCATCGCAACGGCAGCCCGTGTCAGTTTTTTGTTATTTCGTATTTTCATTATCATATCCTTAACCGAGCGGTGAATCCCGCTCGGGGCTGTGGATTATCAATTCTGTCCACCAAGCACCCCTGTCTGGGAAACCACCACAGCCATTAGCACCCGGGATGCCAGCCGTTGAGTTGACCCTGTCGAGTTGTTGCTCAAAATCAGGCTCGACCCCATGTGCTCCCCAAAGTTTTTTGCAGAAAATGCGCCTGTTTAACCGATATTCAACGGTTCCAGCCACGGCACAGCAAGAGCCGGAACAACGTGCAATAAAAGGATCAAAGGCCCGCTGGCATGGCCAAAAAGTAACAGCGAATATGAATAAAATTTTTCAGGCTGGCCATAAAGCTCCAGCAGCAGGATGAGCTTTCACCTGGGTTATTGGACTCCCAATCGAGGCCGGACTTTGCTCGCTTGGCCGACGGGGGAATCATTTGTCAAACTTGGCCAAGTGAATTAGCGTGACTGCGTAGAATTCGGAATTGAGGAATCGAAATGAAAACTGAAACCGAAGGTCTATCTGCCCAAGCCAAGCGATGCGGCTTCACCCTGATCGAGTTGCTGGTGGTGATCGCCATCATCGCCATTTTGGCGGCGCTGTTGTTACCGGCGTTGGCCAAGGCGCTGCAGGCCGCCTGCATGAGCAACATGAAACAAATCTCCACAGCGGCGGAGATGTACGTCGGCGACAACGAGGGCGTGTACCTCATCGCAAGGCACAACGCCGTGTTGGTTGCCTTCAATCCGCCGGAGGTCGCGGCGTGGGTGCCGTACAACATGGCCAGCCGAAAGCCGAAGGGCTACGACGAGAAAAACGACGCCTACACCTTCCAGGGCCTGACCTTGAACCGCGTGTTCGCCTGCCCGAGCCTCAAGTACAAGGGCACGCCGCTGAAGGGTTACCGCAGCAGTCACCACCTACCCTCGTGGGAAAAATGGTGGCCGGCAGTGAACACCGGCTATCAATAGTTCGGGGGCATCACTTACTGGACCAACCCGTCCGGGAGGTACAAGTCGCGCAGCCCGGTGAGTTCCGGCCAGGTCAGTCCGCTGATGCTGATCGCCGCCGATGTGATCGCCAAGATCGACGGCAGGTGGGGAGCCGGCCGGCCCACGTGTTACTCGGGCTATCCGGCCCACCCCAATAGCGCCGGCCGGCCCACCGGCGGCAACCAGGCCTATGTGGATGGCTCGGTGAGCTGGAAGAAGTTCGAGCAGATGATTTTCATCCACAGCTGGAACCCCGGTGGCTCCCGTCAATACTACGCCTATCAGGAGGATCTGGGCGATTACGGCAAGAGCGGCAGGATCGTCAAGCCGCGCTACTGACGGCTGCCCCATGCCGTACGGCTTGGCCAAGCAGGCCGATCGAGATGATGCCCCTTTCCAATTTGGGACGGTTTGGGTAGGTTCGCGGCGCTTTAAATCACCTTTTACTGTGAAGACGAATCGACGTTCTTTTCTGGGGAATTGCTGCTGGATGGCGGGTGCCACCGCAGCGGTTCCGGGTCTGGCACTAGGCCAAGCGCCCGCAGCGCGCAAGCGGGTTGCGTTTCTCGGCACGGAGGTGCGCACGCACTCGCACGCGCAGCACTTCCTCGATCGCCTCTCGCTTGGCTACGGCTGGCGCGGGCAGTGGCAGGAACCCCGGCTGGACATCGCCTCGGTTTACATCGACCAATTCCCGGAGGGCGACCTTGGCCGCAGCCGCGTGAAGCGTTACGGGCAGACGCTCTACCCCAGCATCGAGGAGGCGCTGACGCTGGGCACCGGCAAACTCGCGGTCGATGGTGTGGTGATCATTGCCGAGCACGGGAAATATCATCGAAACGAGAAGGGCCAGACGCTCTACCCGCGCTACGAGTGGTTCAAGCGCTGCGTGAAAGTGTTCGAGGACAGCGGCCGCTCGGTGCCGGTCTTCAACGACAAGCATCTCTCGACGACTTGGGAGCGCTGCGCGGAGATGGTCGCCGACTCGAAGCGGCTTGGCTTCCCGTTTTTCGCCGGGTCGTCGTTGCCGGTGACGCGGCGCATGCCGTCGATCGACATGCCGCACAACGTTCCACTCAAGGAGAGTGTGTGCGTGGCGTACGGCGGGGTGGACAGTTACGACATTCACGCGCTCGAGACGGCGCAGTGCATGTCGGAACGGCGGCGCGGCGGCGAGGTGGGCATCCGGCAGGTGCACGCGCTGCGCGGCGCGAAAATGTGGGAACGCCTGGCCAGGCCGGAGCACGCGGACACGCGGCGGCTCGTCGTCTCGGCCTACACGCGCAGCCACAACCTGCCGGTCGAGGGCGGCTACTACACCGGCAAGATCACGTTCGAGTGGGCGCGCAAGAACTTCCCCAACTCACTGGCCTACTTCATCGACCACCTCGACGGCTTCCGCACGACGATGGTGCTGACACAAATTCAGGACTTCAACTACGCCGGCCTTCGCGCCGACACCGGCGAGATTGTCTCCACACAAATGTACCTGCCGATGCCGGGCCACGGCTCGACGACGGCAGACTTCTTTCATCCGTTGTCCCGGCACATCGAGGGCATGGTGATCACCGGCAAGGTGCCGTACCCGGTCGAGCGCACGTTGCTGACTTCCGGCATGACGCTTGCCGGGGTCGAGTCGCTGCACAGGGGGCAGGTGCCGATCAAGACGCCGCAGATGAACGTCCGCTACACGGTTGGCCCCGAGTCCACCTACTGGCGCGACTGACCCACGGAAACCATCGCGGGACTGATGGCAGCTCGGATTGGCGTTGGCGGCATATTCATCGAGTGCAACCACTTTACATCGCAACTCGCGGATCGTGCGGCGTTCGAACGATCGGAGTGGCTTTGCGGCGGCGAACTGCTTGCCAGGGACACCGGCGTGCTCGGCGGCATGATGTCCGTACTCCGAGCGAATCACTGCGAGCCGGTTCCATTGTTGTACGCCAGCGCCTGCCCCAGTGGAGTCGTCCGGGAGGAGGTTTACGATGCGCTAAAAAATGTACTGCTGGAATTGCTCAACAACGCGGTAGAACTCGACGGCATTCTGCTTTGCCTGCACGGCGCCGGGGCAGCGATCAACGCGCCCGACATGGAGGGCGACTTGACGCGTGCGATTCGCGAACGGGTCGGCGATGAGGTGCCGATCGTCGGTACACTCGACCTGCACGCGCATATCACGCCGGAACTCCTTGCCCACACTGATGTTTTGCTGGCGTGGGAAACGTACCCGCACGTCGACGCCTTCGAGACCGGCGAACGCGGCGCCCAAGCGATGGTCGATATTTTGGCCGGCCGACTGAAGCCGGTCATGGCCATGGCGAAAGTGCCGATCATCGTCAGCGCCATTCACGGCCGGACGCAGCAGCCGGGGCCTTTCGCCGATGTCATGCACGAAGCCAAGCGACTTGAGGATAGCGGGACGCTTTATTCGATTAACCCCATTTTGGTGCATCCCTATTTAAACCTGCCGGACATGGGTGGCGGCGTTTTGGTGGTCGCCAACGAATGCAAGACGGATGCCGTCGACACGGCCAAGCGCTTGGCCTGGCGGTACTGGGAAAATCGCCACGAGCTACAACCGGAGACGCTCAAGCCAAGCGAAGCTGTTCAGCGAGGATTGCAAATCGAAGGCGGGCCAGTGCTGCTGATCGAGACGGCCGACTGCTGCGGTGGCGGCGCCACCGGTGACAGCGTACACACGCTCAAGGCGCTGCTCGCGGAAGCCCCCGACCAATCGGCGATTGTTCCCGTGGTCGATCCCGAGGGGGCACGGCGGGCGCACGCAGTGGGCGCGGGACAGACGATTCAACTGCGGCTTGGCCACCGGCTTGATCCCAATTGGGGCGACCCGGTTACCGTGGACGGCATCGTCACGCGGCTCAGCGATGGGGCCTTCACCTATTGCGGTGGCATCTGGGATGGCCGCTCCGGTTGTATGGGTCCGACCGCCGTGGTTGAGGTTGGCCCGATTCAAATCGTCATCAGCAGCAACGCCACTTACGACTGGATGACGGAACAATTTGACCTGCTCGGACTGGACATCGCGGCCTGCAAATTCATAGTTGCGAAAAACCCGATGAACTACCAACAGGCCTACACAGGGCCAATGAAGGCGGCATTCGTACTGGACACACCCGGCCCAACGCCCGCCAACACAAATGCCCTGGCGTACACCGGGATGACCGCCGATTGGTTCCCGAAAAAAACGGGCGTCACCATAGACGAGCCGACTGTCTTCGTTTCGAGACAACGCGACCTAACCACCCTGAAACTGGATTGACGGCAAGTGAACTTGCGCGGATGAACCATCGCTGCAACAGTTCCCGGCCACAAAGATCACTTTTATGAAAAACAACCTTCCTCACTGCATTGTCGCACTGATTCTCCTCCTCGGCGGACGCCTTGGCGCTGATGAGAATCGCGACATCAAGATTGTCGAAGTTCAGAAAATCTGGGATGCGGCCCCACACAACGCATTTACCGACCTTGAACGGTTCAATGGCAGTTGGTATTGCGCCTTTCGGGAGGGTCACGGCCATGCGGGTGGTGGCGATTACGGGAAGATTCGCGTGATAGCCTCCAACAATGGCACAGCATGGAAATCAGTGGCACTGCTCCAGACCAAGCGCGTCGATCTGCGCGACGCCAAGCTGTCCATCACACCAACCGGCGAGTTGCTGCTGAACTCCTGTGAATACCGCGTGGACGACGACAGTGCCGACATCCGCAACAACACCTCCGTGACGTATCGTTCCAAAAATGGAACCGACTGGTCGGTGGGCACGCAGATTGCTGACAAGGGCTATTGGCTCTGGCAAACGACATGGCGAGGCGACACCGGCTACGCGCTGGGCTACCAGTGGGGAAACCGCGATGCGACCCGTTTTTATCGCACAACCGACGGCAATCAGTACACGCTTCATGTTGATCACCTCCGGCCGCCGGGCGATCGCAGCAACGAACACGCGATGTTCTTCGATGCCGAGGGCCGCGCCCATATGCTTCTGCGCCGTGACAATGCGCAATCGAAAACCGGCGGCTACGCCTTGCTTGGCCAAGCGGAACCGCCCTACACCGACTGGGAGTGGCGCCGGCTCAACATCACGCTTGGCGGCCCGTCGATGATTCAGTTGCCGGACGGACGCGTTCTCGCCTGTGTCCGCCGCTATGCGGACGAGAATCATCGTAACTGGGGTTCGCAGTGGACCGAACTGGGCTGGATCAACATTCAAACCGCCAAATACACCCCGGCGGCCAAGCTGCCGAGCGGCGGCGATTCCAGTTACGCGGGCTTGCTTTGGCATAACGGGCTGCTCTGGATCAGCTATTACAGCAGTCACTCGGGAAAGACCTCCATCTATTTGGCCAAGGCCGAAATATCCGGTTTGAAGTAATTTCAGACTCCGGCCGCTCTTGTAAAAAAAGGCATTCGAGGCTAATTATGCCGCGTGGACCGCACTCAAACCTTGATCGCCTCGGCGTTCGCATTGGCTCTTGCGCACTCGGCCGTTTCCGCGGCGGAGAAGCCCGTTGATTTTGCGCGGGAAATCCTGCCGGTGCTGTCGAACAAATGTTTCGTCTGCCACGGGCCAGACTCAAAGAAAAAAGATCTGCTGCGGCTTGATTCGTTCGAGGGCGCAACGAGCGACCTCGGCGGTTACAGGGCGGTCAATCCAGACGATCCGGCCAGGAGCGAAATCATCGCCCGCATCCATGACACCGACGATCCCATGCCGCCGGAGGATTCCGGGAAACAACTCACCCCGGCCGAGCGCAAGCTGATCGAGCGCTGGGCGTTGCAGGGCGGCGGCTACTCGATGCATTGGGCGTTCATCCCGCCGGCCAAGCTGACACCGCCCAGACAGGGCCACCCCATCGATGCGTTCATCGAGAATCAGTTCACGGATGGAGTCCACTTTGCCGCCGAGGCGGCCAAGTCAACGCTCGCCCGACGGCTCGCGCTCGTGCTGACCGGCCTGCCGCCTGGGCCGGAGTTGCTCGAGTCGTTCATGCAGGACGACAGCTCCAACGCCTACGAGCGCCTGGTCGAGAAGCTCCTCGCCGACCCGCGCTACGGCGAGCACCAGGCACGCTACTGGCTGGACGCGGTCCGCTACGGGGACACGCACGGCCTGCACCTCGACAACCGGCGCGGCATCTATCCCTATCGCGACTGGGTCGTGCGCGCGTTCAATAATAACCTGCCGCTCGACAAGTTCATCGAGTGGCAGTTGGCCGGTGACCTGTTGCCGGAGCCGACGATGGAGCAGCGTATCGCCACCGGCTATGTGCGGATGAATCCCACCACATCCGAGGGTGGCGTGATCCCGGCGGAGTTCCAAGCCAAGAACAACTTCGACCGTACCGAGACGCTCGGCACGGTGTTCCTCGGCATGACGATGATCTGCTCGCGCTGCCACACGCACAAGTACGACCCGATCACGCAGACCGAGTACTACCGGCTGCTCGCATTTTTCAACAGCACCGCAGAGGGCGCGCTCGACGGCAACAAGTACGAGTACGCGCCTGTGATGAAGGTGCCCGCAAACCAGGCTGCGTGGAACGACTGGGCGCAGCTTCAGGCCGCGCGCGATCGCCTGCTTGCCGACGCCGCGCTCACGTTCCAAAACCCGCAGGGCATCCAATCCGACGCCAGGAAGAAATGGGACGTCGCCGACGCCAAGGCCCGTTTGGCCATGGTTGCTGATGAAAATGGCGTTTGGAAAACAGCCGGTCTCGAGGTGCACAAACAGGCCGTCGGCTTGACCAAGCGCATCGCCGAAACCGAGAAAGCATTCACCACCACGCTCGTGGCCGGGGAATTGCACAAGCCGCGCGAAACCAAGCTGCTCGAGCGCGGCGAGTACAATCTGCCGACCGGCGAGGCGCTGCAACCGGATGTCCTCAAGGTGATGGGCTCCCTGCCAAAGGGCGCGCCGCGCAACCGGCTCGGCTTGGCCAAGTGGCTCACCAGCCGCGGGCAGCCGGTCGCCGCCCGCGTGCTGGTCAACCGCATCTGGCAGCGCGTCTTCGGCGAGGGCCTGGTCCGCACGCCGGAGGATTTCGGGTTGCAGGGCCAGCAACCCACCCACCCCGGGCTGCTCGACTGGCTTGCCGTCGAGCTGCAGGACAGCGGATGGGACCTCAAACACATGTTGCGGCTGATGGTGAACAGCCGCACCTTCCGCCAGAATTCCGCCCTGCGAGACGGCGTGGACGATCCCGAGAACAAGCTTTTGGCACGCGGACCTCGTTTCCGGCTCGACGCCGAGGTGCTGCGCGACATCGCACTTTGGGCCAGCGACCTGCTCGACCCGCACATGGGCGGCGAAGGCGTGAAACCGTATCAACCGGCCGGGTTGTGGAAGGCGCTCGCCCATCCTGCCAGCAACACGAAGCAATATCAGCAGGACAAGGGGCGGATGGTTTATCGCCGCAGCCTTTACGTTTACTGGAAGCGCACCAGCCCGCATCCGATGATGACCCTGTTTGACGCCCCGAGCCGCGAGTCGAGTTGCGTGAAGCGATCGCGCACCAACACGCCGCTGCAATCGCTTGGCCTGCTCAACGAAATCCAGCGCGTCGAGATGGCCCGCATGCTCGCCGAGCGCTTGCTTAGGGAACGCGCCACGGACGACGAGCGGCTGAACCTGCTCTTCACGTTGCTCGCCTGCCGCGAGCCCAGCGCCACCGAACGCGACGCCTGTGCGAAGCTGCTGCAAACCATGCGCGACCGCTACGCCGAGACGAAGAAGGACGCCACCGAGTTGCTCGAGACCGGCGAAGTCCCCAGGGACAAGTCACTCGATGCAACCGATCACGCAGCCTGGACACAGCTCTCCGCCACCCTCCTCGCCAGCGACCTGGCGTTGATGATGTTTTGATAATGCACGTACTCGACTGATGAACGAACACAACCCAATTAGAGAATCCGAACTCATGATGACGCGACGGCAGTTGTTTGGCCGCGCTGCGCTTGGCCTGGGCACCGCCGCCCTGGCCGACGTGCTTGGCCCGAGCCTGCTCGCCAACTCCGCTGGCCAAGCGGACGGCACGCACTTTGCGCCCAAGGCCAGGCGGGTGATTTATCTCTTCATGAGCGGCGGGCCAAGCCATCACGATCTCTGGAGCCACAAGCCGAAGATGCGCGAAATGTTCGGGAAGGCTTTGCCGGAACACATCCGCGACGGCCAACGCATCACCGGCATGACGGCCGGACAAAAGACGCTGCCGGTCTGCCCGAGCAAATACAAATACACGAGGCACGAAAACAACGACCAGGGCGTGTGGGTCAGCGAGTTGCTGCCGTACACGGCCCAAGTGGCGAAGGAGCTTTGCGTCGTGCACAGCACCTTCACCGAGGCGATCAACCACGACCCGGCGATCACGTACATCCAGACCGGCAGCCAGGTTCCCGGCCGGCCCAGCCTCGGCGCCTGGCTCAGTTACGGGCTGGGTCGCGTGAACGAGAACCTGCCAGGCTACGTCGTGATGCACGCCCGCTCGAGGTTCCCGGAGCAGAGCTTGTTCAACCGGCTTTGGGGAACCGGCTTCATGCCGTCCGAGCACCAGGGCGTGCTGTTGCGCAGCCAGGGCGACCCGGTGTTGTACCTGAAAAACCCGGCCGGCGTCACCGGCAAAGATCGCCGCGCCCAACTCGATACCTTGGCCGCCATCAACCAGGCGCATTACAAGCAGTTCGCCGACCCGGAGATTTTGGCGCGCATCCAGCAACACGAGATGGCCTATCGCATGCAGACCTCCGTGCCGGAGCTGATGGACCTGACGGGCGAGAGCGACTCGACGTTTGAACTGTACGGCGAGGAGGCGCGCCAAGCCGGATCCTTTGCCGCCTGCTGCCTGAACGCCCGCCGCCTGGCCGAGCGCGGCGTGCGCAACATCCAGATTTTTCACCGTGGCTGGGACGCCCACGGCAGCCTGCCAAAGGAGCACGAGTCGCAGTGCAAAGACGTCGACCAGGCCAGCGCCGCACTCATCACCGACCTCCGGCAGCGCGGCATGCTCGACGAGACGCTGGTCGTCTGGGGCGGCGAATTCGGCCGCACCGCCTACTGCCAGGGCAAGCTGACTGAGACGAACTACGGGCGCGACCATCACCCGCGCTGTTTCACTACTTGGATGGCCGGCGGCGGCATCAAGCCCGGCATCACCTACGGCCGGACCGATGACTACGCCTACAACATCACCGATGCCGACGGCAACACGATCAAGCCGGCCAAGGATAAATGGACGCCCGGCACGATGCACATCCACGACCTCAACGCCACCATCCTCCACCAGTTGGGCATCGACCACAAACGATTGACCTATCGTTATCAGGGCCGTGACTTCCGCCTGACCGACGTCCACGGCCACGTCATTCACGACATCATTACATGAGTCATTTCAGCATCCCCGCCGCCTTCTCGCCTCCCGAACGACTGCTGCTTGGCCCCGGCCCCAGCAACGCCGCGCCCACCGTGCTCGACGCGATGCAGTATCCGGTCGTCGGCCACCTCGACCCGACATTTGTCGGCTTGATGGAGGAGATCAAGTCGATGCTGCGGCATGTTTTCCAGACTGAAAACGAAATGACGTTTCCGGTCAGCGCCACCGGCAGCGCCGGGATGGAGGCCTGCTTCGTCAACCTGCTCGAGCCGGGCGACGAGGTGCTCATCGGCGTCAATGGCGTGTTCGGCACGCGCATGTGCGACGTCGCCGAGCGCTGCGGCGCCACCGTCACCAAGGTCGAGGCCGAGTGGGGCACGATCATCGAGCCGTCGGCCATCGCCGCCGCGCTCGAGGGCCGCCAACCCAAACTCGTCGCCATCGTTCACGCCGAGACATCCACCGGGGCGCTCACGCCGGTCGAGGAAATCTCGCGCCTGGCCCGCGACGACGGCGCGTTGTTCGTGCTTGATACCGTGACGTCGCTTGGCGGCTGCCCGGTGGCGATCGACGACTGGCAGGTCGACGCCGTTTACAGCGGCACCCAGAAATGCCTGAGCTGCCCGCCGGGCCTCGCGCCGGTTTCGTTCAGCCCACGCGCGATGGACGTTATCACCGGTCGCAAAACCAAGGTGCAGAGCTGGTATCTCGACGTGAATTTCCTCGCGAGCTACTGGGGCTCCGAGCGCGTGTACCATCACACCGCGCCGATCTCGATGAATTACGCGCTGCACGAGGCGCTGCGCTTGGTCTTGGAGGAAGGGCTTGAGGCACGCTGGGCGCGGCACCGGCAGGCGCACGAAACGCTCAAGGCCGGCTTGGCCAAGCTCGGCCTCTCGATCACCTCGCAGGAGGGGCACCAACTTTGGCAGCTCAATGCCGTCGGCGTGCCGGACGGCGCGGACGAAGCCGGCGTGCGCGGTCGGTTGCTCAGCGACTTCGGCATCGAGGTTGGCCCCGGCCTTGGCCCTATGAAGGGCAAAATCTGGCGCGTTGGCCTCATGGGCCACAACGCCACCCCGGCCAACGTCGAGCGCTTCCTCGACGCCCTTGGCCAATGCCTCGGGTAAAGCCAAGCCGCTTGGCCAAGCGGTGCTCAGTGCATCTCGACGGCGCAGGTTCCGAGGCCGCCTCGGTAGTAGTTGAACTGCACGTTCGGGTGGCCGGCAAGCAGCGACATCGGCACTGCGGAGTCGGCGATGCCCTTCGAAATCATCAGCGCGGTGAGCCGTTGGCCGAACGGGTTGTCGTGCGTGCCGGCGTGCCAGATGCTGACCTTCTCCGCCTGCCACGTTTCCACCGGGCCAACGGTGACCGCGCGTGGCGGCACCATGCTGATGTTGCCGCCGCCGGAGGTGCGGGCGTTCTGCGCGAGGGTGATCGGGTGCAGTTCGACGATGCGCGTGGCCAGTTTGCGGTATTCTTCCGGCGACGGCGGCGCGTCGGCGTGAGCGCCCTCGCGGCGGAGCGGGTCGTTGAAGGCCCAGTGCTTGATGTCGCCCTGACCGCCCTGCATTACGGCGCACCGCACGCCGTCCCAACTCGCGCGGAACGCCTCGGTGTCGGCGATGGGGAAGTGCAGATTCTCCTCCGGCATCGCCTGGCCGGTTGCGATGCGGTCGAAGCACAACTCGCGGTCGGCCCGCTCAAATGACAGCGGGTGGTCGGTCGGCACTTCGCGGCCGTCGTCGCCGATCCATTCGTCCATGCCCCAGAAATGCGCGTGTTG
>QOAX01000193.1 GCA_003972865.1 Verrucomicrobiota bacterium
TCCACTGAGGCCAGTCCTGTGCCGAAAGGTGAATCGTTACAAACAACATTGCGCAGCTCACAAGGGCTGCCAATGATGGATGAGTCTTATGAGTGATCATTGTATTTTTGATGTTAGTCTTAGAAAAAAATCAAGTAGCAGGATTGGCTTCAGCTAAAATTAGACGCATCAACATCCGAAAGGGTTACAAAGACTATCGTAAAAAACTGCCTATCAAAGCTGCGATTGTTGTGAGTAGGAGGTGTTTCATGTTGCGTTCAAGTGGTGGAGCGGGTTGGTTTAGTTGCCTCTTTTCGCACCGTGTTTGCGCAGGAGGTCGGCGGTTTCGGTTTCATCGTTAATGATGGCCTCATCTAGCGGTGTATAGCCATCCTCCTTCTTCGCATTCACATCCGCACCTTCGGCGATAAGTAGTTTGGCGGTTTCCTTGTGACCTTCCTCAGCCGCATAATGCAAAGGAGTGAATCCACGATAACCGTTCGCATTCACATCAGCGCCTTTGGCAATTAGCAGTTCGGCGATTTCCTTGTAACCTTGGTAAGTCGCACGATGCAAAGGAGTCATTCCTACATCATCCTTCGCATTCACATCCGTACCAGCGGCCAAATGCTGTTTAACGGCATCGATTCTTCCGATTCTGGCAGCATCGTGAATTGAGATGTCTAGTGGTTCCGATGGCCCACACCCCACCAGAAGCACGGCTGCGATTGTTGTGAGTAGGAGGTGTTTCATTTCAGAATGGCTTTCAATTCTTCACCCGTCATGCCGCCGTGTTTGCGGATGAGGTCGGCGGTTTCGGTCGTCATGGCCCAATCTAGCGGTGTTTTGCCATACTTATCCTTGATATTCACATCCGTGCCAGCAGCCAAGAACTCCCTTACTGCTTCAAAGTCTCCACCTCTAGCCGCACTATGAATTGTTCCATTTTTGCCGCCGTGTTTGCGGAGGAGGTCGGCGGTTTCGGTTTGTTTGTCATCGATGGCCCAATCTAGCGGTGTTTCGCCATCATCATTCTTCGCATTCACATCCGCACCCTTGGCGATAAGCGGTTCGGCGACTTCCTTTTGGCCTGCAATAGCCGCATTATGCAAAGGAGTGGTTCCATACTTATTCTTCGCATTCACATCTGCACCTGCAGCGATAAGCAGTTCAACGACTTCCTCATCCGCACCATGCAAAGGAGTCCCTCCACCATCAGCCTTCGCATTCACATCCGCACCTTCAGCGATAAGCAGTTCGGCGACTTCCTTGTGACCTCCAAAAGCCGCCCAATGCAATGGAGTCCTTCCAGTCCCATCCTTCGCATTCACATCCGCACTGTTGGCGATGAGTAGTTCGGCGATTTCCTTGTTTGCCGCATTATGCAAAGGAGTCCCATACAGCTCATGCTTCGTATCCACATCCGCGCCTTTGGCTATGAGTAGTTCAGCGATTTCCTTGTCACCGGACATAGCCGCCACACACAAAGGAGTCATTCCCTTATAAGTTCCCTTATCATCCTTCGCATTCACATCCGCACCAGCAGCCAAGTGTTGTTTGACAGTTGCGATGTTTCCTTGTTCGGCAGCTTCCCGAATATCCACACTCGGCCCACACCCCACCAGCACCACGGCTGCGATTGTTGTGAGTAGGAGGTGTTTCATTTTGGCCATCAAATTAGTGGTGAAATTGTTTTTATTTCAAAGGATTATCAAAATTGAAAATATCCCATTTCATTTTCCATGAACCATCATCTTGTTTTTCACTTAAGATCATCCACTTGTAAGTTTTTGTAGTACGTTGCCCATCTTTAGATTCTGTAATCTCTTTACCAGTGCCACGAATGGCTGCCCAATCTCCAAAGTGTACGACCTCCGTAGCTGGCTCGCTCATTTCGAGGACTTTATAATCACGGCCTTCAAAGAATTCCTTGTAGCTACCTAACACCGCTTGCCTTCCCTCTAGTATTGGAGTTTCTGGAATCATATAAACAGTATCTTTTGTATAAAGATTGGCACAAGCCTCTGCACTGCCCTCAAGGCAGGCAGAAACGAATGAGTCCAATATTTCCTCTTGTTCTTCAAACTTTGGCCCGCTTGTAAGCACAACACCCTGAGGTGTGGTATTAGTCGATCCAAAATATGTCCCGACTACAAATCCAATTAGAAGAGATGCAGTAATAATTGTTATCTGTTTCATGTTTAAATAAATTTATTCTCACCACACCCCACCAACAGCACGACTGCGATTGTTGTGAGGAGGAGGTGTTTCATTGTGAACATTAATTTTGGTCACTCAACCACTTTGGCCCGGTAGTATTGTTGCTGGAACTTCTCTTGCCTGGGGTCGCTGAACTGGTGCGAACGTTTGGTGGACTTGAACTGTTCCAGCACCTCCCAGGCCTTCAAATCCCCCGAACCTTCAATGCTGTAGGTTCGGTTGGGTTCAGTATCAAACCAGAAGCCAAACGGTTTAGCCGCGATGCTTCTTAATACCGGCGCCTTCATGCGGTAGCCGATTGTCAGCATCTGGTCGACCTCGATGCCGTCGACGAGCTGCAGGAGGCCGTTGGGCCATGTGATCTTGAGATCGACGGGATCGAGACGGGAACCGAGGCCGAAATGGAGTGTCTGCTCGTTCATGTTCCCGCGACCCGTCGCGCTCTCGACCTGGCGGGTCAGCGTACGCGTTCCGAGCTGGATGCGGACCTGCGCGCCGATAGCCGCACGGTTCACTGCGCCCGGCTCCGGAAGGTCACTGCGCGCGTTACCGACCAAGCGGACCTTGAGCCAGTGGCCGGTCGCGCCGCTGCTGCGGTAGAGCCGACCTTTCGTCGTCAGGTCCAGGTCGCCATCGTTGTCGTAGTCCCCCCATGACCCGTGGTAGGTCTCACGGATGTCGCCGAGCCCAGCCTCACCCGTGACCTCGGTGAAACGCCAGTCGCCGTCGTTGCGGTAGAGGACGACCTGGTCTCCGCCGTACACCGTGGTGAAGAAGAGATCCAGGTCGCCGTCGTTGTCGTAGTCGCCGAGCGCCGGTGACGCGTACGATTCCTGGTAACGCACGCCGCACGGTCCCCGGTCCTCGAAGCGATAGCCGTTCTCGGGACCGAGGTTCCTGAGGAACCGCGACTGGGGCTGGCCGGGGTGCGCGAAGTTGCCCGCGAAGATGTCGAAGAGGCCGTCGTTGTCGATATCGCCCCACGCCGATCCGATGCTGTGGCCTCCTCCTCCGAGCGCACCGTAGGCTCCCGCGCTCTCGGTGAAGCTCCCGTCGCCGTCATTGATCCAGAGCTGGTTCGGCTGCAGGCGGTAGTTGCTGCCGTAAACGTCGACGTCGTGATCGTTGTCGAAGTCGCACGCCGTCACCCCGCGCGTCGGGCGAGCCGGCCCGGGCGCGACCTCGGGAAGAGCGAAGCGGCGGCTTCCCTGGTTCCAGTAGAGCCCGTCGGGATAGGCGCCGGCGACCGGCCAGTTCTCGTAGCCGGCCCACCAGACATCGACCAGTCCGTCGTTGTCGAAGTCGAGCAGTACGCCGCCGTCGCTGACGCCGTGCGGGCGCTCAGGAAGCTGGAACCCGGAGTGGGAGCCGTCCGCCTCGCCGAACGAGACGGCGCCACCCGCGTAGCCGAAGAAGTCCATGTGGCCGTCGTTGTCCAGGTCGGCCCAATACTCGCCCCCGCCTCCAGCGTCGGTCGCGACGAACCTCGTGCCCTCCACGTTGCGCCACCGCGGGGCGAGGTCGACCCAGCCGTCGTTGTCGATGTCGACCCAGGACCCCGTCACGTCGAGCCCCATGAGGGCCGTGACGTCCTCGAAACGGACCTGCGCGTCCTGAGCAAGGACAGGAAACATTGAAACGGCAGTCAAACAGTTGAGCAGAACAATTAACCAGGATCTTGATAGAGTTGACGAATTCATAAATCTTTGGCGTGTGAATTATTTGGCCCGATAGAGGGACCGATCATCTTTGTGATAGGGCATTAATCTAGAAGCAAAATTAGTCAAATAAGGGACACCATAACCAATCCAGACTCAAGTTCTATCTCTATACCCAGTTATCTAGGGAGGGGTTCTGGTCAACGCGTATTATTTTTCCAGGTGCTCTTAATCCCCAATCCCATCCCTGTCACGATCAGTGACGTCAGACAGCGGATTGTTGATGACTGCTTCCCAGGCGATGCGGCGGAAAAGTCGGTCCACTTCCTGACGGGGGGGATCGAGTTTGCCAAGCTTCTTGTCAACTAAGGGCTTGAAGGGGATTTCGCCCTCGATGAGAGCCGGCGACCGCCTGTAAATGGTGGCGTAGAACACGTACCCTTCGAGCCGCTCGAAGCCCGGGCCGAGATGCCCGAGTTGATCGCGCCAGATACTGTAGGTCTTGCCGCACAGCCAACGGTTGACGCCCTCGATGCCTGGCAACCTGCCCTCGTAATAGGCCTGAACCGCCAGCACCATGGCATCGGAAGTGGGCATGACGTGAATCTTGTTTGGGTATTTGCGATCAAGGGCTGCGATTTGTCTCTCAATGGACGCGTGCTTCTCCTTGTTCAGGCGAACGAAGGTCTCAGCACTCAATTCGTCCTCGCTCTTGGGCAAGGGTCTCAGTTGACGCAGTGACGGCCAGGCATCGCTGAGGTAAAACTCCATGTTGGGATTGTACTTAAGACCAAAGTCGATCCAGCAGGCGTAATACTCGGGGCGATCCGCATAATAAGGCCCCCACATCATGGCGTCCCATGCGCCCGTGGCAATGGCCGCCAGCAGTTTGGGCTGCGGCTTGCCCGCAAATCCGAAAATCCCGTTCTCCTGTTCCCATTTATAGCGAGCGCTGCCGGTCATCCCGCCGCCGGTATGGGTCCGCAGCGGCTGTTCGAATCCAGCAGCCCGGCAGATCACCGGGAAGGTCCGGTACCCAGGCGCCATGAAGCTGTGTCCCGTGCCCACGATTCGCAGGGCCTTCTCAGGCTGGGGGACCTGAAAAACCGGTTGCGGATCCTTGGAAAACACCTCACGGTAGATGGCTTGAATCTCTGGCGGCGTCATGTAACAGACCGCGTTATCCGGGAAACGGGCCTTGCTCCAACCGGGATCCACAGGGAACTCGGTAGGCGGGCCCTGTCCGTTCCTGCCCCGTCTGCGGGACGCCATGAACGCCCTGGCTTCCTCGACCGTCAGCGTTCCGTTGCCGTCGGTGTCGGCCGCCGGGAAGCGCCGCAACCACTGGCGCAGCTGGGTCTCCGACTGTGGAAACGCCACCGGCGTCATAAGGAGAAAACAAGTGCATAGGCTGACAATCTTCATGAATCGATGTCTCCTCAAAGATGTGTCCATAACCACGATGGCATCCTCCTATCTGTTAGGCATACTGATTTCTCCAACACCACGGCTGCGATTGTTGTGAGGAGGAGGTGTTTCATTTTCCGGTGGCGTTCAAGTGGAGGAGTGGGTTGGTTTAGTCGATACGCTTGGTTATCGGATGCGACGGCGGAGGAGGAACGGATCAAATTTATCGTTGCTATCATAGGCAAACGGCTCCCAGCCTTCAGAAATCACCCTGCCGGATGTCTTTACTTCCCACTTTTGCTTAGCATCCCACTTTTCTACAGCGTCGTCGAACGGGTCGGTAGTAGTGCTTGTTGCTGCTCCTGTGCCGAACATGACCGTTGTAGTCAGCAGCACACCTATCGCGAATGATTTCCAGTTTAGTTGTTTCATAAGCCTGTAAGAGACTGAACACTCGTGGCCGCAATGCCGGTTTTCAAGGCGTTTTAACTGTTGCCGCAAAAAGCCTTCAGACTTACAAACTGAGGGTTGATGGCTGAACCTAAAGCATACGAGCCGGTCAGCCAGAGGAGCAATCGGAGCGGCCTACAAGCTTTACTCGGAGGAGGATTGCAGCTATTTTGCGCTGGTACTTGATCCGCGCAATGAAATCTGGTGGGTTCCATTTTCAGAGGTCAGGGGCAGGCTTTCGGTCTGCACAAACATCGAACTGGACGCCCTTGTTGAGTATCGCGCAGCCATCGATGGCCTCAAAAAAGTGGCACCAGAAGTGGCACCAACAATTTGATTGTTCAAAAAACCCCGCCAACAGGAACTGAAATGAACCCCGAACCTGTTTTTGTGAACTGATTGCCATGGACAAACCGAACATCGCCCAGCGCCGACCCATCGTTCAGCCGGTCGAGCCCGGCACCTATTGGTGGTGCGCCTGTGGCCGTTCCGCCGATCAGCCGTTTTGCGACGGCTCGCACAAGGGAACGTCGTTTGGACCTGAAAAGGTGGAGATCACCGAGGCCGGGACCATCGCGTGGTGCGCCTGCAAGCACACCTGCAACAAGCCGTTTTGTGACGGGTCGCACTCCGGGCTGGATGCGGAGTAGTTGCCGTTTGTTTTTTTGAGGCTATATTTTGCCCGTTGACTTGAAATGAGACCGTTTAGTGAAGGATGCGGGAATTTCCTACCGCGACCGATCAGCCGCCGCGAGATGCTGTGGCGCTGCGCCGGCGGCTTTGGTGCTGTGGCGTTGAGCAGCCTCCTGGCTGATCCGGTTTACGGCAAATCGAAGTCGCCGTTTGCGCCGCGCAAGCCGCACCACGAGCCTCGTGCCAGGAACGTCATCTTCCTCTACATGGATGGCGGCGTGTCGCAGGTGGACTCATTTGACCCCAAGCCGCGGCTCGACAAGGATCACGGCAAGCCGTTCGCGGCCAGGATCAACCCGACGCAATTCGACAACATCGGCACCACTTTCAAGTCGCCGTGGGCGTTCAAGCGGTACGGCCAGTGCGGCCTCACCGTCAGCGACATATTTCCCTACATCGGCGCGATGGCCGACGAGTTGTGCGTCGTGCGCTCGATGACCTCGAAGTTTTCCGAGCACAACAGCGCGAATTTTTTTCTGCACACCGGCTTTGGCGTGCAGGGTCGGCCGAGCATGGGCGCCTGGATGAGCTACGGCCTGGGCACGCAGGCGACCGACCTGCCGGGCTTC
This sequence comes from Verrucomicrobiota bacterium, assembly GCA_003972865.1. Lineage (GTDB taxonomy): Bacteria > Verrucomicrobiota > Verrucomicrobiia > Limisphaerales > UBA1096 > UBA1096. The sequence goes on from QOAX01000193.1 coordinate 6,977, forward strand.
GTGGTGCTCAACGGCGGTCTGGTGCCGTCCGGTGGATGGGACAATTTTGGAAACGGATTCCTGCCGGCAAGTCATCAGGCCACCGTGTTCAAGACCGGCAAGGAACCGCTGGCGGACATTCGGCCGCGCGAAAGCCGGCCCGGGGCGCAGCAGGCCAAGCTGGGTTTGCTGAACAAGCTAGACCGGGGAGTGCTCGAACGGCTAGGCCACGTCGACGAACTCGAGTCGGCGATCGCCAACTACGAGATGGCGTACCGGATGCAGGCCGCTGTGCCGGAGTTGATCGACATCAGGGGCGAGACCGGGGCAACCCGCAGGCTTTACGGGCTCGAGGCCAAGTACGAGCACACGCGCACCTTCGGCCTGCAGTGCCTGATGGCCAGGCGCCTCGTGGAGAAGGGCGTGCGTTTTATCGAGTTGACCTGCCCGCGCATCAGCGGCAACGACCGCTGGGATGCCCACGGCGGCCTGTTGAAAAACCACGGCGACAACGCCCGTGCCACCGACCAGCCGATCGCCGGCCTGCTGCGCGACCTCAAGTCTCGCGGCCTGCTCAAGGAGACGCTGGTGGTCTGGACCGGCGAGTTTGGCCGCACGCCGTTCGCGCAGGGCAGCAACGGCCGCGACCACAACCCGTACGGATTCACTTTCTGGATGGCCGGGGGCGGGGCCAGGCCGGGCATCACCTACGGGGCGACCGACGAGTTCGGCTACCACGCGGTGGAAAACAAACTCGAGATTCACGACATGCACGCAACGATGCTGCACCTGCTTGGGATGGATCACAAAAAGATGACCTACTTCTTCGACGGCCGCGACATGCGGCTCACCGATGTCCACGGCCACGTCGCGCACGACCTCGTCGCCTGATCTGCGCTCATGCCGGGTGTTTCCATTGTCATTGTCGCCGCCGGGAGCGGCAGCCGGATGGGCCGGGGCGACAAGCTGTTTCTCGATGTCGCCGGTCTGCCGCTGATCGGGCACACATGGCGGCGTTGTGATCTGTTCCCCGACGCGGACGAGATCATTTTGGTCACCCGCGACGACGCAAAGCCGCTGTTCGAGGAACTGGCCGGGCGCATCGACGCGCGGAAGCCGTGGCAACTCGTCACCGGTGGAGCGGAGCGGCAGGACTCGGTTTGGAACGGCGTCAACGCCACCGCTGCCGGGTCGGAGATTGTCGCGATACAGGATGGCGCGCGACCGTGCACGCCGTTGGCGGCCACTCAACTGGCCGTGGCCACGGCTCGCGAAATGGGTGCGGCCGTGCTGGCTGGGCGCTTGGCCGACACGCTCAAGCGGGGCGACGGCGAGGGGCAAATCGTCGGGACGGTGGACCGAAAAAATCTTTGGGCCGTGCAGACGCCACAGGTGTTTCGGCGGGAGATCATTCTCGCCGCCTTGGCCAAGGTGCGCGACGAGGGCCTGTCGATCACCGACGACACCGCCGCCTGCGAGGCGCTTGGCCAAGCGGTGAAACTGATCGAGTGCGATCAGCCGAACCCCAAGGTCACCACGCCGGCGGATCTGCCGTACATTGAGTCGCTTCTGGCGGAGTGATCAACTCCCCGCACCGAGCAGCTTGAGCAAAGCGGCGTTCTTCTCCGGGCCGGACTGGAAGTCGAGCGCGCGGATGTATCGCGGTTTTTCCTCCTCTGTTGTCTTTTTGTTGAGGAGGATTTTCACCAAAAGGTCGGAGGTCTTGCTGGAGCGCGAACGCCAGACGATGTCGCGGCCGGCCGGTGTGTCCCAGTTGCTGCCGACCGCCTCGAGCCAGGCGCCGAAAAACTTGTCCTGCTGCCGGTCCAGCGCGAGGCCAAGCGCCTCAAGGTACCATCGATCCGCGCCGTCGTGATGCTGCGCGAGCTCGGCCCAGAGCGCCGGGGCGGCGGGCGAGTCGTTGTGCCGCAGCGCGATTGCGCACTCGCGGCGAACGGCTGCGTCTTTGTCGTTGATGAGTTGCTTCACCAGCGGAATCACATCAAAACCTCGTTCGCGGGCGATGCGCAGGCCGGTGATGCGGATGTCCGGATTGGCATCCTTAAGCGCCGCGCTGATGTATTTTTTCTCCAAGCCCTTGATACGGGCGAGCAGATGCAGCGCGCGCGCGCGCAGGCGTTGGTCGTCGCCCTTCCAAAGCTTGCCCAACGTGCCTTCGGCCTTCGCGCCGACTTCGTTCAATTGCCGCCAGCCTATGAAGCGTTCGGCTATGTTTGGCGAGGACAACATCGTGAGAGCGGTGCGTTTTTTCGAAATGATGTATTTGGTATTCTTGCCTTTGGGCGTGAGCCGGTAGATGCGGCCGGTCATCTGGCCCGGCTTGTGGTCGGTCATATGGTGACCGCCGACATGGCCGTCGTGCCAGTCCGCGACGAACACCGAACCGTCCGGAGCCGTGCAGACATCAGACGGGCGATACCACGGATCCTTGCTTTGCAGCATGTTGACGATCTCGCCCTTGTAGCCGGCGCCGCTCTTGGTGACCGGGTAAGCTCGCACCACGCGGGGGCCGGCGTCGCAGTGCATCATTTGGCCTTGAAACGTTTTCGGCAACAAACCGCCTTCGTAGATGGCGATGCCAGTCGGTGAACCCTGTCCGGTTTGTAGGAGGTTTGGAATCACGCCGGGATCATTCTGGTACCAGTGCATGGATGGCACGTCCTTCTCCTGGTTGGTGCGTTTGGTACGCCATCCCCGGCCGGTCAATTCGTCGGTGTATCCGTAGTTGCCGAACTCCATCACGAAGTTGATGCGCACGCCACGGTTACCGTCATCGTCGTTGTCTGACTGCCAGATCGTGCCGAACGAATCGACGGTCACCTCGAAGTTGTTGCGGAAGTTGAAGCCGAGTGTCTCGACTTCGGAGCCGTCGAGGTTGCAGCGAAACACCAGTCCCTGACGGTACGGTTTGCCGCGGCCGTTCACCTCGTTGCCGGCCTTGTCGACGATGAACTTTTTGCCGTCGGCAGTCTTCAACTGCCCGCCGCTGTTGCCGACGTTGAAATACAGCTTGCCATCCGGGCCGAACACAAACGCGTGCACGCCGTGGTCGTGATCCACGCCACCGATGCCGTTGAACAATACCGTCGGCGGACCATCGGCCTTGTCGTCCCCGTTCTCGTCGGTGAACAGCAGAACCTTGGGCGAGCAGGAAACAATCACCCTGGTGCCGAGCACAGCGATGCCCAGCGCGGCGTTCACGTCGTTGCCCTGATAAAACGTCTTGGCTGTGTCGGCTTTGCCGTCGCCGTCCGTGTCCTCGAGGATTCGGATGCGGTCGCCTTCCGGCTGAATCTTGCCCCACGGCTTGAACAGCCGGTAGTTGACGCCCTCGGTTACCCACACACGGCCCTCGGAATCGATGTCCATGTTGGCGGGATTCACCAGCAACGGCTCGGAGGCAAACAGCGTGGCCTGCAACTCGGGGTGGGGGATCAGCTGCTTGGCCTGCTCGGCGGCGGCGGCCGGGCCGTGGCGTTGCGCGGAAAGATTCGTCGCCAGCGACAGGGCGGCGGCAACGGTCAGGGTCGATTTGATCCAGTACGATTTCATTTTCAATAAGTCTCGTTAAACGGCTAGTGGCGCAAATGAAGCCACAAAACCGCCCGGCTTACAACCCATCGCTCACCGCTCGACACCGCTAGGCCAACCGCATTACGCTCGCACGCCGATGCCGCCCTCCGCGCCAACTGCCGACGCCCCATTTTCCCATTTGAAGAACCTCGACTACTCGGTGGTGCAGCAATGCATGCACTGCGGCATGTGCCTGCCCACCTGTCCGACCTATGAGGAAACCAAGCTGGAGCGAAACAGCCCGCGCGGTCGCATTGCCCTGATGCGCTCCATTGCCGATGGCGAACTCGAGGCCACAAGGATTTTTGCCGACGAAATGTACTACTGCCTCGGCTGCCTCGCCTGCATGACCGCCTGCCCGGCCGGGGTGAACTACGCCGAGTTGTTCGAGCACGCCCGCGCGGAAGTCGAGGAAAAGAAGGTTATCGACTCAACCTGGCGCCGGTTTATCCGGGGGATCACCCTCAAATGGCTGTTCACCAAACATACCCGCCTCAAACTGCTCGGCCGGTTGATCCGCCTGTACAGTTCACTTGGCCTCAAGTCGCTCGTTCGCGGCAGCCGCGTGCTCAAGCTGTTGCCCAGGCGCCTGGGCGAACTTGAGGCCATGACGCCGGAGATTCAGCCCAAGTTTTCTGACGACCTCATTCAGTTGGAGACGCCGGCCAGGGGCGAAAAACGTTATCGCGTCGCCATGCTCACCGGCTGCGCGCAGGATCTGATTTTCAGCGACGTCAACCGCGACACCGTCGAGGTTCTCGCAGAGAACGGTTGTGAGGTTTACACGCCACGCAACCAGGGCTGCTGCGGATCGCTGCATGCGCACAACGGCGAATGGACCATGGCCCAGCAACAGGCGCGCGTGATGCTCGACCTGTTCCCGCCGAGTGAGTTTGACGCCATCATCAGCAACGCGGCCGGTTGCGGCTCGCACCTCAAGCATTACTATGGCCTGCTCAAGGACGACGACAAGTACGCCGACTTGGCCAAGCAGTGGGACGCCAAGTTGAAAGATGTTCACGAGTGGCTGGTGGAGATCGGCGTGCGCGAGCCAAGCGGCACCGCGCTTGGCCAGGCGCAAAAGGTCACCTACCACGAAGCCTGTCACCTGTGCCACGGCCAAAAGATCACCACGCAGCCAAGGCAGATTCTCAGGGCAATCCCGGGGCTGGAACTGACCGAGTTGCCGGAGAGCACCTGGTGCTGCGGCAGCGCCGGCATCTACAACATCACCCAGCCGGAGATGGCCAACAAGCTGCTCGATCGCAAGGTCGGGCACATCCGCTCCACCGGCGCGGAGATCGTGGCGATGGGCAACCCCGGGTGCTCGTTGCACATCACCAACGGCTTGGCCAAGTGCCAGTCGGACATCCGCGTGGCGCACCCGATCACCCTTCTAGCCGAGGCCTACGGCAGGGAGAAAGGGTAGGTTTATCTCTCAACGGCGCCGCGCTGCAGAGAATTGGTTCATCAATTTCTCTTCCTTTTCTAAGGCCCCCAGTAGGGCAGGAAAAAGCATTCCAGTTACAATATGGTTTTCCTTTCTTTGCTTCTGATGCGGTTGTATTTGTAAGTTCTACTATTTCGTTTTGATTTAGCGTCCCTCGTTGTCTTCGTACTGTATCGGGATCGGCGCATTAGTCTCTGAGACTGGTACTGGCAATTAGCCAAAACCAAAGCAGGGAAGAACAGATTCAAGTCCTTTGAGGCGCATTCAAAGTCGATTGAGCAGTGCTCAAACTCGTTCGAGCAGCCCTTCAGGTCGTTTGAGGCGTACTCCAAGTCGATTGAGCGGTGCTCAAAGTGGTTGGAACGGTGCTCAAAGCAGTTGGAACGGTGCTCAAAGTGGGTTGATTTCTCGAAAAACCGGATTTTTGGGAACTATCGCCCGCTTTACCCGATTGGGTTCAATCGTTACGTTGGCGGGGGTTCTGCCTTTTTGTTCTAGACTTTTTTCATGTTTCATTTTGCCAAATTTGTTCGTTTTGTCGGCTTGGCTTTGGTGGGCACACTTGCGCTTGGCCAAGCGCAGGGCGGGCCTATTTCACCAGCCGAGTCGCTCAAGCAGTTTGAAGTGTTCGACGACTTGGTGATCGATCAACTGCTGGCGGAGCCGCTCGTGAAGCAGCCGGTGTTCCTGAACTTCGACGAGCGAGGCCGCATGTGGGTGGTGCAGTATCAACAATACCCGTCCCCGGCCGGTCTGAAGATGACCAGCCGCGACAATTATTGGCGCGCCGTCTACGACAAGGTTCCGCCCGCGCCACCCAACCACATTCGCGGTCGCGACAAGATCACCATTCACGAGGACACTGACGGCGACGGGGTGTTCGACAAACACAAGACGTTTCTTGAGGGGCTCAACATCGTCACCTCGCTCGCGCACGGGCGTGGTGGCGTGTGGGTGCTCAATCCGCCGTACCTGCTTTTTTATCCCGACAAAAACCGCGACGACATCCCGGACGGCGACCCTGTGGTGCACCTCGCTGGCTTCGGGCTGGAGGATACGCACTCGGTGGTGAACAGCCTCCGCTGGGGGCCGGACGGTTGGCTCTACGCGGCGCAGGGCAGCACGGTCTCAGCGAAGGTGCGGCAGCCCGGTCTCGACGGCAACGTGGTCCGGTCGATGGGCCAGGGAATCTGGCGTTACCATCCGGAGACGCGCCGGTACGAGGTGTTTGCCGAGGGAGGCGGCAATGCGTTCGGGGTGGAATTCGATGCACAGGGCCGGGTGTATTCCGGACACAACGGCGGCGACACGAGAGGCTTCCACTATGTGCAGGGCGGCTATCTCCGCAAGGGTTTCACCAAGCACGGGCCGCTGAGCAACCCTTACGCGTTCGGGTATTTTAACGGGATGCCGCACAACAAGGTGCCACGTTTCACGCACAACTTTATTGTCTACGAAGGCGCCGGTTTGCCGGAGAAATATCTTGGCAAAATCCTCGGCGTGGAGCCGTTGCAGGGGCGCGTGGTGATGAGCGACCGCACAGCGCTGGGCTCGTCGTTCAAGACGCTGGACACGGGTCACCCGATCCAGACCAGTGACCGTTGGTTCTGCCCGGTGGACATCAAGTCCGGCCCGGACGGCGCGGTTTACGTGTGCGATTGGTACGACGATCAGGTGAACTATTACCGCAATAACGAGGGCCGAATCGATCCGCAAAACGGTCGCGTTTACCGACTACGAGCCAAGGGCAGTCAGCCGATGAAATCGTTCGACTTGGCCAAGAGCACCACGGCCGAACTGGTCGAGTTGCTCCGCCACAAAAACAAGTGGCACCGCCAGACCGCTTCGCGACTATTGGCCGATCGCAAGGACGCCAATGCTCTGCCGGTGCTCAATAACATACTGCGCGACGAGCTTGGCCAAGCGGCACTCGAGGCGTTTTGGGCGATCAATCTTTGCGGCGGGTTTAACCCGGAGTTTGCCGAGGAGACGCTTAAACACGCCAACCCCCATGTGCGGGCCTGGACCGTTCGTTTGCTCGGCGACGAACGGCTCGTGTCGGAGGCGACGGCCAAGTTGCTGGCCGGCTTGGCCAAGCGCGAGCCGCATGTCGAGGTGCGCGGCCAACTCGCCGCCACGGCCAAGCGGCTGCCGGTTGGCCAAGCGCTGCCAATTGTGCGCGCGCTGCTCACACACGATACCGATGCGGGGGATATTTACCAACCGCTGATGGTCTGGTGGGCGCTGGAATCGAAGGTCGGTGATCATCCGGGCGAGGTGCTTGGGCTGTTTGACGACAAGTCGCTTTGGCAGGAGTCGCTGGTGCGCGAGCACATTCTCAATCGAATCATTCGGCGCTACGCCAAGGCTGGCGCACGTGCTGATCTGGTCAGTTGCGCCCGGTTGTTCGAGATGGCACCCAACGCCGAGTCGGCCAAGGTTTTGATGACCGGTTTCGAGGAGGCCTACAAGGGTCGATCGTTGGCGGCGTTACCGGAACGGTTGATGGTGGCGATGGCGCGCCACGGCGGAGGTTCGTTTGCGCTTGGCTTGCGGCGCGGTGATGCCAAGTCGGTCGATGAAGCGCTGCGGGTCATTGCCGACGTGAAAGCCGACAAAATCATGCGCTTGCAGTACACCGAGATCCTCGGAGAAGCCCCCAACGCCAAGGCGATCCCGGTGCTGCTCGGCATCGTGAAGAGCGAACCGGGCACCGACTTGAAGCGGGCCGCGCTGGGCGCGCTCAAGCCGTACAACGACGCGCGCATTCCGGCGGCAGTGCTCGCCGTGTACGGTGGATTGCCGGATGGCTTGCGGAAAGTCGCCGGGACGCTGCTGGCCGGCCGGGAGGATTGGGCACTCGAGTTGCTCCGGGTAGTCGATGGCGGCGAGTTGGTCGCTGGCTTGGTTTCGGCGGAAGTGGCCAGCCTGTTGCGTTCACACGGAGACGGGCGCGTTGGCCAACTGCTGGACAGGCACTTCGCCGGCGCGGTGACGGATGCGGCTAGGCTGGAGCAGGAAATCCAGCGCTTGGCCAAGGTCGTCACTGCCAAGCCGGGGAGTCCGTACGATGGGAAGAAATTGTACGCTGCAAGCTGCGCCGCGTGCCATCGGTTGTTTGAGCAGGGCGGGCAGATTGGCCCCGACTTGACGGCGTATCAGCGGGATGACTTGGACACGATGCTGCTGAACATCATCAACCCAAGCGCGGAGATTCGTGAGGGGTACGAGAACTTTTTGCTGACCACGAAAGACGGCCGCCTGGCCAGCGGATTTCTCGTCGAGCAGGACAACCGGTCGGTAGTGTTGCGGGGGCTCGACGGGCAGGACATGACCTTCATTCGGGAGGAGATTCGGGAGTTGAAAGCGCTGGGCCTGTCGCTGATGCCGGGCGGGTTGCTGGCGGGCTACAACGACGCGCAAATCCGCGATTTAATGGCCTATTTGCGAAGTTCCCAGCCGTTGAACAACTGATGGGTTCTCGCTGTTTCGACTTTTTTATTTCCTCAAAAAAACCCTTATTTCCTCGTTTTTTTCCATTATTTGCTAATCCTGCCTTATGCGGGAGTTTGGGGCGCAGCTGGATCGTTTTTCCGCCCTCGACCAGGTCGTCGTGCCGGACTTGTGGCAGCAGGAGGCGGTGCAGCATTTGCGGGCCGGCCGGGATGTCGTCGTTCACGCGGCAACCGGGGCCGGCAAAACCTTCATTTTCGAGTTGTGGTCCAACGAGGGCCGAAATCCGGGCCAGGCGATTTACACCGTGCCAACCCGCGCCTTGGCCAATGACAAGCTGGCCGAGTGGAGGGCGCGCGGCTGGAACGTCGGCATCGCCACCGGCGACTTGTCGGAGAACCTCGACGCGCCGGTCATTGTTGCCACGCTCGAGACGCAGAAAAACCGGCTCATCACCGGCGACGGCCCGAGGCTGTTGGTAATCGACGAGTATCAAATGCTCGGCGACGCCGACCGTGGCCTCAATTACGAGCTGGCCATCGCCATGGCGCCGCCGCAGACCCAGCTCCTGATGCTCAGCGGCAGTGTGGCCAATCCCAAACACGTGGTCGGTTGGCTGCAACGACTGGGCCGGCAGGCCGAGTGGGTTTGGCATGACGACCGGCCGGTGCCGCTCGAGGAGGTTTATGCCGGTATGCTCAACTACAACGTCCCAACTGAGATTCGCGGCTATTGGCCGAGGTTCGCGGCCAAGGCGCTGGCTGAGGGGCTTGGGCCGGTTTTGGTTTTTGCACCACGCCGGCGTGCGGCCGAGGCGCTCGCCGCCAACATCGCCCGCAATCTGCCGAATCCCAACCCCCTCCAGTTGACGGCAGGGCAAAAGGATCTCGTGGGTGATCACTTGGCCAGAATGTTGCAGGCGCGGGTGGCGTATCACCATAGCGGGTTGAGCTACGGCACACGGGCCGGAGTGGTCGAGCCCTTGGCCAAGGCCGGCCAGCTTCGAGTGGTTGTGGCGACGATGGGCCTGGCCGCCGGCATCAATTTTTCCCTGCGTAGCGTGGCCTTGGCTGCCGACTCCTACCGGCGCGATCACTTGGAAGTGCCGATCCGGGCGGATGAAATCCACCAGATGTTTGGGCGTGCCGGCCGGCGCGGCATCGACGAGGTCGGTTACGGTCTGGTCTCCAGGAATGAAATCCGCATACGCGACGGCCATCCCTGTCTTCTCTCCCGCAACGGCTTGGTGGATTGGGCGTCACTGCTGGGCCTGATGCACAGCGCGGCGGAACAGGGGCGCGACCCGTACACCGAGGCGGTGCGCGTGCAGGAACGCCTGTTTAGCACACAGCCGATCCTGCTTGGCATGGAGTTCGCAATGAAGCATCCGGACGTGCCGTGCGGCCTGGGTACCGACTCGGAGCGTGCCCGGAAATCCCGCAAGCGAGTCCGCGAGATGCTCAACAGCCAGGGCAACTGGGAGGTCTGGCCCAAGGCTAAACCGATGCTGCTCAGCGGGGTGTTCGTTCCAGAAAAACCAGGGGGCGACAGAGCGGCGGACGAGCAACCGCCGCTTGGCCAAGCGCTCGTGCTGCGCCCGGCATTGTTGGAGCCGGAGGTGCTGCGGCGGACCGGTGCCGGTGAATTGGTCCTGCTGCCGGGCGGCCAGGCGTACGGCCGCGAGCAGAAAGTGGCGGATCAACTCAACAACGAACGGCTCGACTTGGCCAAGTGGGTGCGACGCCTGACCGGCTGGCGTATGCGCGTCGTGCCGCTGACGCTATGGCAAAAAAAAATCCAGCCGCTTCTCGAGGAAAAACTGGCGGCAAACCAAACGCCGGTGGAGCGGTTCCGCCGGGAGGAGAACCGCCTTCTCGTTCAGCTGCGCTTGGGTCATCAGGCTGTTCCCGCCCATGTCGATTCGCACGGCATGGCGCTATGGCGGCCTCATGAACGGCAGGTGGTCAATCCGACCTGCGCTGGTTGCGGGCTGTACAGTGAGTGTCGTGAACTCAAGCCGGCCACCGGCGTGGCGTTGCTCTGGAAACGGCTCAAGCTGGTTGAAGTGAATGGCAGCCTAACACGCCGAGGCCGGGTCGTCAGTTTTTTTTCGCAGAGCTACGGCTTGGGCATCGCGGCGGCACTGGAGGACGAGTCACTGCCGATCGGCGAGCTGGTTTACGAGCTGGCCAATCTTGATGCCGGCTACCGTTTCGGCAGCGAGGAGAATCGCTGGGAGGGGCGCATCCCCGTCGCCTGCCGCGAGCGTTACGGCGACGTGACGGTGCCGGGCTATCTCGATGCCGGACTGCCGCTGCGTTACGGTTCGGGTGCCGAGCAGATCGTTGCGGCGATGCATGCCAACCCCGCTGACAAGGGCAACTGGGTGACCGATCTGCTGGGCGCGGGAGACATCGATCGTGCGGTGATCGAGTGGCGCAGTCTGCTGCGGCAGATCACCCACGCACCGGAACTGGACTGGGCGCGCTGGGTGGAGTTGCAAAAACACGCCGGAATCCTCCTTGCCGAAACCGGGTCGCCCACGCTCTGCGAACTGCCGCCGCTCGAGCATCATCAGCAGGGCAGGGTGGATCACCGTCTGCGGTTGAACTCTTATTGAACGCAGCCTAGTCGCAAGCCTTGTTGTCGCAGGCGCCGCTTTTTTTCAAGATGTCACAGGTGGCGGAAAGTTGCAGTTTCTGCGACTTTACGGTGAAGCCCAGCTTCTGGCCGATCTCGTTCTCGATCGACTCAATTTGATCGCTGTCAAACTCCACGATTTTTTCGCAGTCCTCACAAATGAGATGGTTGTGGTTGGGGTGGTCGGAGTAGTTGGGGTCGTAAAACTTGTACGGCTTTCCGAAGTCCATCTCGTGCACGAGATTGCTCTCGGTGAGCAGCGGCAATGTGCGATAGATCGTGGCGCGGGAGACGGAGCGATCTTTCTCCCGGGCCCACTCGAGCAGTTGTTCGGCGGTGAAATGTTCCTCGGTGTCGAACACCGTGTCGATGATGATGCGCCGCTGATCGGTGATGCGAAGATTCTTTTTCTCGAGGAAATCCATGAATTTCCTCTTCGCCTCCTCTCTCACGATCGTCTGCACGACGTAGATTGTTGCGCAGAACCGTAGCTAAGTCAATGAGACTGGTCTCAAAAAATTGCCCTCAATCGCCGATTGTCGCGCTGCCGGCTTTCGGGCATCGTTTGGCCAAGCGCTTGGCCAAGCGCGACTTATGCCCGGGCAACCGACCAGCGATCCACCCGAAGTCAGCGTGGTGATGCCGTGCCTCAACGAGGCCGAGACACTTGCCGTCTGTATCCAAAAAGCCCGCGCCTGCCTCGCCGATAACGGCGTCTCCGGCCTTCCACTCGGTCACGGCGTCGCCTATCTCGGCGACCGTACCCGCGACGTCGATTCCCGGCACGTGCGGGAAGTCGATGGGGAACGCCTCGGTCAGGTATCCACCGCGGATACCCGAGTCGACCGGGTTGAACGAGGTGCCGGCCACTTTCACCAGTACCTCTCCCGCACCCGGGACCGGCCGTAAGGCGCGCCGCGCGGTCGGCC
>QOAX01000118.1 GCA_003972865.1 Verrucomicrobiota bacterium
GACTTGGCCACGGCTCAGATGGCTCCGATCAAGCCCAAGAAGATGCTGACCCTTTTTCTCGGCATCGTCGGGGGGCTGGGAGCCGGGTTCGGGCTGGCCTTCTTCGTCAACTTCCTCGACGACTCGATCAAGAGTCAGGACGACGTGGAGTCTTATCTCAAGCTGCCGTTCCTTGGTTACATTCCCAACATCAAGACCACAAGCGTCATTGAGCGCGACCTGCAGTCACACTTGCATCCGCAATCCAACTCAGCGGAATCGTTCCGGACCATTCGCGCGGCCATATCGCTTTCGCAGCGCGCCGGCGATCTCCAAGTGATGGCCGTCACCAGCACCATTCCCGCCGAGGGCAAGTCCCTTGTCGCCAGCAACCACGCCATCGTGATGGCGCAGACCGGCGCCAAGACGTTGCTGGTGGATTTCGACCTTCGCCGCCCCTCCGTTCACAAGGCGTTCCAGCTGCAGAGTCCGCGCGGCCTGTCGTCGTATCTGCTTGGCAAGATCGACAGCATTGAAGAGATCGTTCACCACGCCGAGGTGCCGAACCTGGACGTTATCTGTTGCGGCGCGGTTCCCAACAATCCTTCCGAGTTGGCCGGCTCGCAGAGGATGAAGGATTTCATCGAGGAGATCAGGAGCAAATACGACAAGATCATGTTCGACTGCCCGCCAGTCTCGGCTGTCAGCGATCCGCTGATGATTGCTGCAGCGACGGACGGAATCATCTTCGTCAGCAAGTTCAACAAGGTGCGCCGCGAGCACGCACGCAAGACCGTGCAGCGAATCCAGGATGCCGGGATTTACATTGCCGGCATCTGCATCAACGACCTTGATTTCGAGGGGAAGGATTCCTACTACTACTCCTACTATTATTACCAGAACCGTTATTACGCGAGTCACTACAAGAGCGATAAGCCGGGTGGCAAGGACGAAGAAACGAACTCAAAGAAGCCTGAAAAGGAATCAAGCGCGGCTTGATCGATTGGCCAGGCGCTTGGCCAACTCCGCAATGCTTTCAATCCATTCCTGAAGTCGCGTTGCCGGATGGAGCTTTCCTCGCTGAACCCCGAGCAACGTCAGGCTGTACGCACCGTTGATGGCCCGTTGCTCATTCTCGCCGGCGCTGGTACCGGCAAAACACGGGTCATTACCAGCCGCGTGGCTTACATGATCTCGCGCGGCATTCGGCCCCGAAACATTCTCGCCGTCACTTTCACCAACAAGGCCGCGCGCGAGATGAAGGAGCGAGTGCGGAGCTTGGTGCCCAAACGCCGCCTGGTCGATCAGGATGGGCAGGCGGAGAAGCCGACCATCTGCACATTTCATTCGCTATGCGCCCGCATTTTACGTCGTCACATCACAAAGCTGGGCTACAAAAAAAACTTTGTCATCTACGACGAAACCGAGCAGCTTGGCGTGGTTCGCCGCCTCCTGAGCCAGATTTCGCTTGGTTCGAAAAAGCCAGATCCGTACGCCGTCCTGTCGCTGATCAGTCGCTGGCGGAACACCAACAGCGATGAGCTCATCGCCGAGGACCAAGACTTGGCTGACTTGGCCAAGCGCCTGGTTTCGACTTATCAGCAGACATTAAAGGCCAGCAATGCTGTCGATTTTGATGATCTTATTTTGCTTGTGTTACGGCTGTTTGCAGAGTGCCCAGAGGCACTCGACGAATGCCGCGAGCGTTACCGCTTCATTATGGTGGACGAGTATCAGGACACTAACAACTCGCAGTTCGAGCTGGTTCACAACCTTGCCCGGGAGCACCGAAACTTTTGTGTCGTGGGCGACGACGACCAGAGCATTTACGGCTGGCGCGGTGCCGAGGTGGCCAATTTGCTCGACCTTGAGAAGCATTTTCCGGAGGTGAAGGTGGTCAAGCTTGAGCAAAACTACCGCTCCACCAACTCGATCCTCGAGGCTGCCAATGCGGTCATCAAAAACAATGTTGAGCGCCGTCAGAAAAAACTTTGGTCTGACAAGGGAGCCGGAGAGCCGATCACGCTTTGGGAGTTTCGTGACGATGAAGAGGAGGCGCAGGCGCTGGTGGAGGAGATCAACTTCAATCGCAGCATCAAAAAGGTGAAGTGGCGGAACCAGGCGATACTGTTCCGCACCAACCAGCAATCCCGCCCTCTCGAGACGGCACTGCGCAAGGCCGAAGTCCGCTACAACCTAGTCGGCGGGCAGAGCTTTTTTGACCGGCGCGAAATCCGCGACTTCGTCTCGTACCTCAAGCTGTTCCTCAACCCCTACGACGACACCGGTCTGCTGCGCATCGCCAACATCCCGGCTCGTGGCCTGAGCAACGCCACGATGGAGAAGTTGCTTCGCCTGAGCCAAGAGCGTGGTTGCACCGTGTTTACCGTGATGCGCGATGAGTCTGCGCTTGGCCAATTTCAACGGCGCACGGTGGGCAGCATCCTCGACTTTGTTGAACGGGTGGAATCGTTCCACGAGCGGCTGAACCGCCCGATCGCCGTTCATCCGGCGAAACCTCTCAAGGTGTGGTGCACAGCTTGGCTGGATGAGGTGGGCTTGTTCCGCGAGATCCGGCGAATGGAGAAGGACGAGGAGACCGCAGAGAATCGCGTACGCAACATCGTCGATTTGCTCGACTCGATGGATCCTGATTTCGTCCCGGCGGATCGTCCGGTGGAGGAACGGCTGCACCGTTTTCTCGAGCACATTTCGCTTGACCGCGAACGCGACGAGGATGACGAAGCCGGCGACGCGGTGACGCTGATCACCGTGCACAGTTGCAAGGGGCTGGAGTTTCCGCACGTGTACATTGCCGGCGTGGAGGACGGCCTGATCCCACACTCGCGCTCGAAGGCCGAGGGAACGCTGGACGAGGAGCGGCGGCTGTTTTATGTGGCAATCACTAGGGCGCAGGTGACATTGACGATGAGCCACTGCGAAAATCGGCGGAAATTTGGTGAAATGATCCCCTGCCATCCGTCGCCGTTTTTGAAGGAAATTCCCGAGGAACTGGTCGTGCACGGCAACGAGGCGTCATCTGAGCCGGCTACGGACGAGGAGGAGCTCGTTTTTTTCGCCAGCCTCAAGGCGTCGCTGGAGTAATCGCGCTTCCCTTCGTTTTTGGGCTCACTTAGGCTGCTCGTTTCGCAGCCGTTAGGCCAGCGAGCCACTTGCGGTGGGTAACACAAACAACAATTCTGCGGGAGCCCGCCACGGTGAGGCCAAGGCTGAGCCGCTCGATTTCATCCGCGAGATCGTCGCCAACGATCTGGCCAGCGGCAAACATGCCTCGACGGTGACGCGCTTTCCGCCGGAGCCCAACGGCTATCTGCACATTGGCCACGCCAAGTCGATCTGCCTGAACTTCGGCATCTCGCTCGAGAACGAGGGCGGCGTCTGCCACCTGCGCTTTGACGACACAAACCCGGCAAAGGAGGACGTGGAGTACGTTGACTCCATCAAGGAAGACGTGCAGTGGCTCAGCTTTGACTGGGGCAAAAACATTTTCTTCGCCTCCGATTATTTTGAGAAGCTATACGACTTTGCCGTCGAGTTGATCCGGGCCGGCAGGGCGTTTGTGTGCGAGTTGACGCTGGACGAGATCGCCGAGCACCGGGGCACGCCGACCCAGCCGGGCACGAACAGCCCGTATCGCGACCGCTCGTCGGAGGAGAACCTGGAGCTGTTCCAGCGGATGCGAGACGGGGAGTTCGACGACGGCACACGGGTCTTGCGGGCGAAGATCGACATGGCCTCGCCGAACCTGCACATGCGCGACCCGGTGCTGTACCGCATCCGCAAAACCCCGCATCATCGCACAGGCAACAAGTGGTGCATCTATCCGATGTACGACTTCACGCATTGCCTGTCGGACTCGATCGAGGGAATCACCCACTCGCTCTGCACTCTGGAATTCGAGGTGCACCGGCCGCTCTACGACTGGGTGCTCGACAATGTGACCATCGACTGCCGCCCGAGGCAGATCGAGTTCGCGCGGCTCAACCTTACCTACACCGTCCTCAGCAAGCGGAAGCTGCTGACGCTCGTCGAGGAGGGGCATGTCGTGGGATGGGATGATCCCCGCATGCCGACCGTCTCCGGGCTGCGCCGCCGGGGTTACACGCCGGCGAGCATCCGCTCATTCTGCAAAACCATCGGCATGACCAAGTTCAACAGCCTCACCGACATGGCGCTGCTCGAGCACAGCATCCGGCAGAACTTGAACGACACCACGCCCCGCAGAATGGCGGTGCTGCGTCCGCTCAAGGTCGTGATCACCAATTTCGACGAGGACAAAGTCGAGGAGCTCGACGCGGCCAATCACCCGAAGGATCCCCACGCCGGAACGCGCACGGTGCCGTTCACGCGCGAGATTTACGTTGAGCGGGACGACTTCATGGAGGAGCCGCCAGCGAAATTTTTTCGGCTCGGCCCGGGACGGGAAGTGCGGCTGCGCTTCGCCTATTTCATCACCTGCAACGAGGTCATCAAAAACGCCGCCGGGGAGGTGACCGAGTTGCGCTGCACGTACGACCCCGAGACGCACGGCGGCAACGCGCCGGACGGCCGCAAGGTCAAAGGCACCATTCACTGGGTATCTGCGTCGCACGCGTTCGAGGCGCAAGTGCGGCTGTACGACCGGCTGTTCACCGCCGAAGACCCGAACAAAGAGAGCGACGGCAAAACGTATCTCGACCATCTTAACGCCGAATCGCTGGAGGTGATCTCGGATGCCAAGTTCGAGCCGGGCTTGGCCAAGGCCGAACCGGGCGAGCGCTTTCAGTTCGAGCGGTTAGGTTATTTTTGCGCGGACGCAGCCGACTCGCAGCCCGGCAAGCCGGTATTCAACCGCACCGTCACCCTGCGCGACGCCTGGGCCAAGCGGCAGAAAAAAGGGTAAGCCGCCCCGGCGCTTGGGCAAGCGCGTTGCCTTTTGCCGGTGAATGATTACATTCCGCGCGTGGATTTGGATGCCACAACGGAGGCTCTCTGCCAAAAAGTCTGGGACGGCGAACGCGTTACCGGCGACGAGGCAGCGCGGCTGTACGAGCTGCCGCTGCCGCAACTGGGCGCGCTGGCGGATCGCCGCCGCCGCTTGGCCAAGGCCGATGCTTACGGCGGGCGCGGCAACGAGATCGCCACTTACAACATCGACCGCAACATCAATTACACCAATGTCTGCAACGTGTACTGCAAGTTTTGCGCGTTTTACCGGACGGAAAAACAGGACGACTCGTACGTGATCACCCGCAACGAGATCGACCAAAAAATCGAGGAGACGATCGAACTCGGCGGCACGCAGATCCTGATGCAGGGCGGCCATCACCCGAAGCTCGACAAGCAGTGGTACCTCGACCTGCTTTCGCACATTCGGGACAAGTTTCCGCAAATCAACATCCACGCTTTCAGTCCGAGCGAGTTCATCCATTTTCGTGATGTGTTCGGCGAGCCGCTGGAAACTCTGATTCGCGATTTTCGCGAGGCCGGCCTCGGCTCGATCCCCGGCGGCGGTGGCGAGATTTTGGTCGACGAAGTCCGCCAACGCATCTCGCCGCTCAAGGCGATGAGCGACGACTGGCTGGAGGTGATGGCCGTGGCGCACCGACTTGGAATGGCCTCGACGGCGACGATGATGTTCGGGCACGTCGAGTCGCTCGGGCAACGGATTGAACACCTCGAGCGCGTGCGGTGTCAGCAGGACGAGACCGGCGGTTTTACGGCGTTCATTGCGTGGACATTTCAGGCGGAGAACACCAAGCTCAAAGCGCCGACGGTCGGTGCCAATGAATATTTGCGAGTGCAGGCGCTCAGCCGGATCTATCTCGACAACGTGCCGAACATCCAAAGCTCGTGGGTGACGCAAGGGCTCGAGATCGGCCAAGTGGCGCTGCATTACGGCGCGAATGATTTGGGCAGTATTATGATCGAGGAGAACGTGGTTTCTGAGGCGGGCACGACCTTTCAAATGGACGTCGCGGATATGCGGCGGCTGATCGAGGGCGTCGGCTACGAGGCCCGGCAACGCGACAACTGGTATCGGCTGGTCGATGGCCAAGCCGCAGCAGCGTGATAGCAGACAACAAGCGAAAACAAACGAATCGGCGGCAGCGCCTGGCCAAGCGCAGCATCGGCCTGGCTGTTGGCCTGGCGTTGGCGACAGCGGCCGGCTGCCAGTCGTCGAGACAGGGTACCGACGGGACGTTCAACCTGAACGACCGGGTGGAGTACAGCGCCGCCTACGACAGGGAACTTGAGTCGATCTTCCGCCTGTCCGAGAAGGGCAAGTGGGAGGAAGCCGAGGCCGAAGTGGGCCTGCTGCTGCAGAAACACCCGAAAGATCCCACGCTTCTGAGGATTGGCGAGTGGGTGGCCACGCAGAAAAAACTGCTTCGCCAGCAGGCCATCGAGGATCGCATCCGCACCATCGACGCCAAGCAGAGCGGGATGAACCCGTCGATCAGGGATATCTGGGAGGATAACAAGAATCGCGGGCTGCCGCCGCGCAAGGACATCCGCGATGCCATTGAGATGATCCAAGCCGAGCCGTACATCCCGGAGACGTTCGGCAAAAAAATCACGAAACAGGGGTTTTTGTTTGATACGCGAAGCGAGCTCGGCCGCATGTCCGGCCTGCTCGACAACACGGTGTCAATCCATACCGATGGGCAAAGCGTGAAGGAGATTCTTTTCGGCATCGGCGAAAAAGAGGGCATCAACTTTATCGCCGACCAGGGGCTTGCGCCGCTGGAGCAAAAGCTCACGCTCAACCTCGACAGGGTGAAGCTGGGCGAACTGCTGGGCTACATTTCGCGAAATACGGGTGTGCAGTTCCAGGTTGGGGAGGACCTGATCTGGGTGATCGACGGCAAGGCGTCGAAAGAACTGATCGAGCAGACACGGTTTTACCGGTTGCGGCATGGCTTCATGATGCCGGCACAGTTTGGGCCGGAAGAGACCACCCTGGTGACCGTGAAACCGGAGAAAGGTCCAACCACCATCACTGAGACGGCCAAGTACGAAATATTTGTCAACGACAGCATCATGAAGAAACCGTCGATCGAGGAGGCGATCGAGAAATTTTTCAAGGGCTCGGACCATATGATCGACTACGAGCGGAACCTCATCGTCGCCACCGGCACGCCGGCGCAGTTCGAGGTTCTGGAGCGAATCATCGAGGAGTTTGACCGTCCGATTCAGCAGGTGTTGATCGAGGCACGGTTTATCACGATCTCCGAGGCGGCGTTTCTAGACGTTGGTTTGCGGTGGGCGTCCAGCGTTGCGGGCAGTCCGCCACAAGATCAGACCGGGATCGGCGGCGGGGCGCTGGGCAGCGAGGAGGGCCTGCTGACAAGGATCACATTCCAAAATGTGTTCAAGGAAAACAGCATCCTCAGCAACGCCGACCTGTCCGCAGCTCTGACTGCGCTCGAGCAGAGCGGCGAGAGCCAGTTGCTTAGCGCGCCGCGCCTGACGCTGCTCAACAACCGGCCAGGCTCCATCAACGATGGCGAAGTGATTTACTACTACGAGCAGTTCACGATTGAGGAAACGTTGACCGAGCGCCAATACTCCCAACGCTTGGTTCCAATGGGTACTCCCAGCAAAATTACTGTGGGCGTTTCACTGGAGGTCGTGGCCAGCATCGGAGGAGATGGACAAAGTATCCTGCTGGCCCTGCACCCGGTGGTGAATCAAAATGTCCGCTATGTCTCGCTCAAGGGCCAGACCATCGATGAAGTTACTGAGAGCGAGCAGAACAAGCTCGAGATTTTCCTGCCCCAGTGGCGTACGCAGGAACTCGCCACTCGCGTGGTGGTCGGCTCCGGCCAAAGCATCATGATGGGCGGTGTGCTCGAGCGCGAGCAGCGCACCATTGTCGAGTCGGTTCCGATCCTCGGCAACCTGCCCGGCATTGGAGCGCTGTTCCGCAAACGTTCCACCATCGACAAGCCGCGGTATCTGCTGATTTTTGTCACCGCCACGCTGATCGGCGAGGATGGCTCCTTCGTGACCTATGAGCAACCCGGCGACGACCGCCCAACCCCGGTCAGCCTGCCGAAATCTCTGCCGACACCGGGGCCGACGGCTTTCCCTCCGCTTCCGACCCCGGCCAAGCCGGCGGAGGGCAAATAGCCACCGCTTGGCCAAGCGGCATGTGGCTTGATTTTTTTGCCGCGGACGCGAACATCGCTAGGCCCGACACCGGGTCGACAACCGCAACCCAAGCGACAGCATCATGCCCAAGATTGAGCGCGCGCTCATTTCCGTTTCCGACAAGACCGACCTTGTTTCCTTCGCCGAGGTGCTTTCGCTTGCCGGCGTAGAAATCATCTCCACCGGCGGCACCGCCAAGGTGCTGCGCGAGGGCGGCATCGCGGTGCAGGAACTCAGCGACTACACCGGTTTCCCCGAGATGCTCGACGGTCGCGTCAAGACGCTGCACCCGATGGTCCATGGCGGCCTGCTTTTCCTGCGCGAAAATGACGAACACACCGCCACCGCCGCCGAACACGGCATCCGGCCGATCGATCTCGTCGTCGTAAACCTCTACCCGTTCGAGCAGACTGTGGCCAAGCCGGACGTCACCCTAAAGGACGCCATCGAGAACATCGACATCGGCGGCCCGTCGATGCTCCGCAGCGCTGCGAAAAACCACCAGAGCGTCACCGTGGTGGTCGATCCCGCCGACTACGGCCGGGTCGCCGATCAGGTTTCCTCCGGCGGTGAAACCACGCTTGAGCTCCGCCGTGAACTGGCTGTGAAGGTGTACTCGCGCACCGCCGCCTACGACGGCGCGATCGCGCTGCACCTGGCCAACGTCTATGAGCAGGATCAGCCAAGCGAGGATTTGCCGGACAAACTCGTTGTCCGGGCCGACAAATCGCAGAACTTGCGCTACGGCGAGAACCCCCACCAACGCGCCGCCCTCTACGGCCGATTCGGCGAGTTTTACCGGCAACTCCACGGCAAGGCGCTCTCGTACAACAACATCCTCGACCTCACCGCCGCCGCCGGGTTGATCGTCGAGTTCGACGCCGATCCGCCCACGCTCGCCATCCTAAAGCACACCAACGCCTGCGGCCTTGGTCAGGGGGACACCCTCGCCGACGCGTGGGACAAGGCCTACGCGACCGACCGCCAGGCGCCGTTCGGCGGCATCATCGCCTGCAACACTTCGCTCGATCTCGCCACCGCAGAGGCGATCAGCGAAATCTTCACCGAGGTCATCGTCGCGCCCGACTTCGACGCTGATGCGCTCGAGTTGCTGCAGAAAAAGAAAAACCTGCGCCTGGCCAGGCTGCTGCTCAACCCCGCCAACGTCGTGCCGTGGGACGTCCGTTCAGTGGGCGCCGAGTCGTTCCTCGTGCAGGAACGCGACCTCCGGCAAACCACCGCCGTCGATCTCGAGATCGTGACCGGTCGTCACCCAAGCGAGGATGAACTCAAGGCCATGCTCTTCGGCTGGCGCGCCGTCAAGCATGTCAAGTCCAACGCCATCGTTTATGCCGCCAAAGATCGCACCCTTGGCATTGGTGCGGGTCAAATGAGCCGCGTTGATTCCAGCCGCATCGCCGTCTGGAAGGCTGGCGAGGCCGGGCTCGACCTCAACGGCAGCGCCGTTTGCAGCGACGCCTTCTTCCCATTCGCCGACGGCCTCATCGCCGCTGCCGAGGCCGGCGCGACCGCGGCGATACAGCCAGGCGGCTCCAAGCGCGACGACGAAGTCATCGCCGCCGCGGACGAGCGCGGCATGGCGATGGCCTTCACCGGAGGCAGGCACTTCAGGCACTGAGCACTTGGCCAAGAGGAGGTTTAGTTGGCTGAATGTCTCAAGGGCGATTAAGTTCGCCTGGCGGTGTTGTCACACAAACCATGGAACCCCGAGTCGCTGCTCTGGCTCGGCTGCGCCTTCATGCTGGCCCTGGCCCCGGGCGCGGCCATCGCTGGCCTGTTTGAGAACGGCTCGATCGCGCAGATGGCGGCCAATGTCACGGCGCTTCCCGTGGCAATCCTCGTCGCCGTCGCCGTGTGGCTTCAGGCCAGCCGCCGTGTTTATCGGTCGCCGATCCAGCTGGCCGACACTTTCGGCTTCAACCGCAGAAACACCGGCCGCTGCATGCTGCTCGGCTTGGGGACGGGGCTTGGCCTGGTCCTCATCGCCATGGCGCTTGCCTTGCTGACCAGCCGGTTGCTACAGGCGCTCGGGAATCAAGCCGAGCCGCAGAAGTTGGTTTCACTCATCGCAGAGGAAGCGGCCAAGCCGGACCAGACCGGCTTGCTGATTTTTTTCGTGGTGATGGCCGTCGCCGTCGCGCCGGTTGCGGAGGAGATTCTCTTTCGCGGAATCCTTTATCCGGCGATCAAACAGATCGGCCATCCGCGCGCGGCCGCGATCGGCACGGCCCTTCTGTTCGCGCTGTTCCACGTCAACTTGCTGACCTTCGCATCGCTGACTGCCGTGGCGCTGGTGCTGATCGCGCTGTACGAGTTTACCGACAACCTGCTCGCCCCGATCACTGCGCACGCCGTTTTCAACGCCTCCAATTTGATCATGCTAATGTGGTAATGAGCAAAGCCACTCGCAACCCCGGGTCGGACGAGCTCGAGTTGATCTCACGGCTCAAGGCCAAGTTGCCGGTTGGAGACTCGGTGGTCGTCGGCGCGGGCGACGATTGCGCCGTGATCGACGCAGGCGTGCCCGGCCGGTGGCAGCTTCACAAAACCGACGCCGTGGTCGAGGGCATTCATTTTACGAAAGACGCTGATCCGCAGCAGGTTGGCCACAAGGCGCTTGGCCGCGCGCTAAGCGATATTGCCGCGATGGCCGGCACGCCGCGCTGGGCCACGATCACGCTTGGTTTACCGGAGGGCTTCGACGTCGAAACGGTCGAGTCGATTTACGACGGCATGACCGCCTTGGCCAAGCGCCACGGCGTGTCGCTGGTCGGCGGCGAGACGGTGGCCAACCCGGATCGGCTCTTCATTGGCGTGTCACTGGTCGGCGAGGTGGATCAGGACAAATGCATTCTCCGCCGCGGCGCGACCGTGGGCGACGGCGTATGGGTCACCGGCGAACTGGGTGGCTCGATCGCCGGGCATCACCTTGCGTTCACGCCGCGCCTGGCCGAGGCGCGCTGGCTGGCCGCGCACCATCAGCCAAGCGCGATGATCGACCTTAGCGACGGCCTGGCTGGCGATCTCGGCCATCTGCTCAACGAGACCAGCGCCGGCGCCGAGCTGCTCGAGTCCGCCCTGCCGATCCGCCGCGAGGCACGGCTGCGCGCCAGTGAGTCGGAAGCCGCCAAGCCGCCGGCGCTGGCCGCGCTGACCGATGGCGAGGATTACGAGTTGTGCTTCACGCTTGGCCAAGGGCAGGCCGTAGCGCTGCTCGACAAGTTCAAACAGGAATTTCCCGGTACGCCGCTCAATTGCATTGGCAAAATCGTCGAGCAACCGGGGCTCAAGATTCGCCAAAAAACCGGCCTCATGGAGATCGCCACCCGTGGACACGTTCATTTCCAATAGCCCGGAGGAAACCTTCGGGCTGGGCCGGCGCTGGGCGGCCGAGCTGCGACCGGGCTGGGTCGTCGGCCTCATCGGCGATCTCGGCACCGGCAAGACGCAACTCGTCAAGGGCATCGCGGCCGGGCTGGGCATCGCGGGCACTGTCACATCGCCGACGTTCGCGCTGCTGCAGGAGCACGACGACGGCACGCTGCCGCTGGCGCACATCGACCTGTACCGGCTCGGGGGCCAGTCGGATATCGTCGGCGCCGGGCTCGAGCATTATCTCACGGCGCCGGACGGCGTCACCGCTGTCGAGTGGTTCGAGCGCTGGCTCGGAGGCGGCTGGCGGCTTGGCCAACCGCTGCCCGAGCCGGCGCTGCCAAGCGCAGGCCAAGTGCTGCGGCTCGTGAGTCTTTCGGACGACGGCGAAACCAGGCGGCAGATTGAGCATGAAGATTTTGGCGATTGAGTTTTCGTCTGATCACCGGAGCGTCGCCGTGCTGGACGGCGAGCGGCTTCTCGCGGAGCAAACGGTCACCGAGGGCCGCGACACCGCTGCGGTGCAATTGATCGAGTCCGCGCTTGGCCAAGCCGAGGTCGGGCGATCGGAGATCGAGTGCATCGCCGTCGGCATCGGCCCCGGGTCGTACACCGGCATCCGTGCGGCGCTCGCGCTGACACAGGGCTGGCAACTTGCGCTTGGCGTGAAGGTGCTGGGCGTGGACAGCTTGGAGGCCCTGGCCAGGGGCGAGCAGGCGGCCGGGCGGCGCGGCGAAATCACGCTGGCAGTGGATGCCCAGCGCGGGGAGTTTTACCTGGCCAGGTTCGAGTTGAGTGAAGAAGGCATCCGAAATGTCGAGGCGACGCGCTTGGCCAAGCGGGTGGAATACGAATCGTTGCTCGCCGTCGGCCATCCCGTCATAGGCCCCGGCTTGGTTGACAAATTTCCCGCCGCCGGGCACGTCGGCCGCTTGGCCGCTGGCCGTCGTGATTTCGTCGAGGCTTCTCAACTCGAGCCAATCTATCTCCGGCAAGTGGACTTCGTAAAAGCGCCACCCCTGAGAAAGATTCCGCCGGTTTAAACAGCTACTTGGCTAAGCGGCGGGACTCAGCTTTCGATGACGTTGATCTCGACCGGCTCGACGCTGACGCCTTTTCGGCCGAGCCAGGTGATGGCTTTTTTCACATCATCGGCCAGTCCGTCGAGCTCAAGGCAGACCAGGCCGATTTCGTCCGTCACACTCGCCTGGCGGACGTTGGTGAGGACCGCGAATTTCTGCCCCAGCTCCCACACCACCGGCTTGGTGATGAGTCTGGGCGGGAACATGAGCCAGAGGCGCGCGGTCTTGCGGGCCTTGGCTGCCGGCTTGGTTTTGCGAGCTGCCTTTTTTTTGGCTGCCATAAGCAGTCTCCACCGGATCAGCCGCCGGCGATTGCCGGGATGATGCTGACGTCGTCCCCGTCCTTGAGCGGGGTGGCCTGGTTTTTGAGGAACCGAATGTCCTCCTCGTTCACGTACACATTCACGAAGCGGCGGATCTCGCCGTCCTCACCGACGAGCCGTTCCTTGATGCCGGGGAACTTGCCTTCGAGTTCATCGACGGCCGCGCCGACGGTGGCGGACTCGACTTCGACGGTTTCCTGCTCGTTGGTGAGTTTCCGCAGCGGGGTGGGGATGCGTATTGTTACTGCCATGCTGAAACGGGTCTTGGGTTATTTCGATTTGACTTTGCTGTCCTTCTC
The DNA here is from genome assembly GCA_003972865.1 of Verrucomicrobiota bacterium. Lineage (GTDB taxonomy): Bacteria > Verrucomicrobiota > Verrucomicrobiia > Limisphaerales > UBA1096 > UBA1096. The sequence continues at coordinate 13,234 of QOAX01000118.1, forward strand.
AATCAGTTGCTCGAACTCGCGCAGGCTCGGCTTGATCTCGACCGGCGAGCCGACGTGCTCCTGCACGGCGTCGAGCGTCTTGAGGCCGTTGCCAGTGACGCAGAGCACGACGGAATCCTCGGCGGGAATCTTGCCCGAGGCAACCAGTTTCTTGGCCACGCCCACGGTCACGCCGCCGGCGGTCTCGGTGAAGATGCCCTCGCACTCGGCGAGTGCCGACATGGCCTCACGGATTTCGTCGTCGGTCACGTCGTCGGACGCACCGCCGGTTTCCTTCATCACCTTGAGCGCGTAAAACCCGTCCGCCGGCGTGCCGATGGCAAGCGACTTGGCGATGGTGTCCGGCTTGACCGGCTTGAAAAAGTCCATGCCCTGCTTGAACGCAACGGAGATGGGCGAACACCCGGTCGCCTGAGCGCCGTGCACGGTTGGCTTCGTGTCCCGGGTCAGCCCAAGCTGAATCAATTCCTGGTAGCCCTTGTGAACCTTGGTGAGCAGCGAGCCGGAAGCCATCGGGACGACGGTGTGCTGCGGCAGGCTCCAGCCGAGTTGCTCGGTGATCTCATACGCCATGCTCTTGGAGCCCTCGGCGTAGTAGGGCCGCATATTCACGTTGACGAAGGCCCAGCCGTACTTGCCGGCGATCTCGGCGCAAAGCCGGTTCACCTCGTCGTAGTGGCCGCGGATGCTCACCACACGAGCGCCGTAAATCAGTGAGTTGATAATCTTGCCCTCCTCGAGGTCGGCCGGGATGAACACGAACGAGTCAAGGCCGGCGGCGGCGGCGTTGGCGGCGACCGAGTTGGCGAGGTTTCCGGTCGAGGCGCAGGCGACCGTCTCGAAGCCAAGCTCCTTGGCGCGGCTCAACGCGACGCTGACAACGCGGTCCTTGAACGACAACGTCGGGTAGTTGACCGCGTCGTTCTTCACCCAGGCCTCGCGAACGCCGAGCCACTTGGCCAGGCGGTTGGCCTTCACCAGCGGCGTGTAGCCGACTCGCGTGCCGACGGTCGGCTCGTTGGCAACCGGCAGCAGCTCGCGGAAGCGCCACATCGTCTGCGGCCGCTTGGCCAAGGCGGCCTTGGTCATCGACTTCTTGATTTTGTCGTAGTCGTAAACGACCTCGAGCGGTCCGAAGTCGAACTCGCACACGTGGGTGGCCTCGAGCGGATATTCCCGCCCGCACTCGCGGCACTTCAGTGCCCGCATGAATCCTGCACTCTTGCTCATTGTTCTGCTTTCACTGCGAACGGTTGGGAGTGAGTGGGACAAAAAAGCCCCTTCCCGAAAGACGAGAAGGGGTGAAAATTAATTCCGCGATCTCGGCCCATTTTCCCCGACGACTCGCCAGGCTGGAATTGGCACCTTGTCATTGGCTTCGCGGGCCAACCGGTTGCCGTGGTGTCATCGGGCCAGATCCCTCAACCACTCTTAATGAGAATGCCGCCAAAGCAGCGACGCGAACTGAAGCGTAAAACGGGCCAACTTGTCAACTGAAATCCGGTTTTTCCACCGTCTCGGATTGGCATTGGCCAAATGAAATCCGTACCCACGCCCGCTCGTGGAAGTAGTAAACGACAAACTTGGTCACAAACTCAATCGCCCCTATTTGCAGTGCCTTGGCCTGTTCGCCGGTGATGAAGTAGACAATGAGAATAGTCGTAAACGTCGCCACCAAGCGCCACGTGAACCCTTTCATTGCGCTGCGCATCGGCGATTCGATCGATAGTTGAGGCACTTCGTTTTTCATTTTTAAAGGGGATTTGAGCCAAGCGCTTGGCCAAGCAGCGCCGACCGCGCAAGGTATGGCTTTAATCTCTACTTTGTCAATAGAGATTGTGTTTCTCTTGCTGTTGTTCCGTTTTTCCGTTTGCTTTGCCCTGTGTTTCGTCATCTCATTTTCTCGGTGACTTGCCTTGGCCTGTCCGGTTTGGCCCTTTCCGCCGCTGAGCCGGAGGCCGCCAAGCAGGATCTCCCCCGTCTGAAACCGACCGAACCGGCCGCTGCACTAGGCACCTTTACGATCAAGCCCGGTTTTCGGCTGGAGTTGGCCGCTGCCGAGCCGTTGGTCGCCGACCCGGTGGTGATGGCGTTCGATGAGAACGGCCGGCTGTTTGTCATCGAGATGATCGGCTACTCGGAGCATCGCGATGACAAACTTGGCCAAGTGCGGCTGCTCGAGGATACCGACGGTGATGGCCGTTTCGACCGCTCGACAATTTATGCCCGCGACCTCGCCTGGCCAACGGCGATTGTCTGTTACGACGGCGGTGTGTTCGTCGGCGCGACGCCGGACATTCTTTATTTGAAAGACACCGACGGCGACCGCAAAGCCGACGAGCGACGGGTCGTCTTCACCGGCATCGGCGACTCGGTCAACCGGCTCAATATGCAGTCGCTGATGAACAGCTTCCGCTGGGGGCTGGACAACCGCATCCACGGCACAGCGAGCGGCACGCCGGGGAAGGTGCGCGTTGTCGGCAAGCCGGAGTTGGGAACGGTTACGTTTGTGCGCTCCGATTTTTCGTTCGATCCGCGTGCGCTCGACTTCCGGCTCGAGAGCGGCGGCGCGCAACACGGAATGGATTTCGACGCTGCGGGGCGGAAATTCGTCTGCAGCAACAGCCACCACATTCAGCAGGTAATGTACGAGCAGCGCTACGCCGGGGTGAACCCGAACTTCAGTCCGCCGTCACCGCTGGTGGATATCCCGGTGGATGGCGCCTCGGCGACGGTTTTCCGGCTAAGCCCGGACGAGGCGTGGCGGGTGATCCGCACACGCTGGCGTGCTGCCAGGCAAGTGTCCGGGCCGGTGGAGGGCGGCGGCCGTCCGTCCGGTTATTTCACGGCGGCCACCGGCGTGACGATTTACGACGGGCACGCTTGGCCAAGTGCGTTCAGCGGCGACGTCTTCATCGCCGATGCGGGGAGCAACTTGGTGCACCGCAAAAAACTTCGGGGCGAACGGATACAACTCAAAGCAGAGCGTCCCGGCGACGAGAGCGACCGGGAGTTCCTCGCCTCGACCGACAACTGGTTTCGGCCGGTGCAGATGGAGGTCGGCCCGGACGGCGCGCTTTACATCGCCGACATGTACCGCGAGGTGATCGAGCATCCGTGGTCGTTGCCGCACGGCATCAAGCAGCACATCGACCTCGACAGCGGCAACGACCGCGGCCGGATTTACCGCATCGTGCCGGAGACTTTCGTGCAGTCGAAACTGCCACGACTTGGCCAAGCGACTGTGGGCGAGTTGGTTGCGACGCTCAACCACCCGAACGGTTGGCATCGCAGCACGGCGGCCCGGCTGTTGTACGAGCGCCAAAACCAGGCGGCCGTCGAGCCGCTCCGCCACTTGGCCAAGCGCGGCCAAACCGGACTGGGGCGAACGGTTGCAAACTATTCGCTGGCTGCGTTGGGCGGGTTGGAAAGCAGCGATCTCGTTTCGGCGTTGACCGATGAGTCGCCGGTTGTTCGCGCCCATGCCGTGCGCTTGGCGGAGGATTTTTTACCAAACCTCCAGCCCGGTGCTGTCGGGCAGAAGGCGGTGTTCGACTCGCCGCTGGCCGCCGGCCTGCGGCGCCTGGCCGCCGACCCGGATGCGCAGGTGCGTTATCAGCTTGGCTGGACACTTGGTGTGGTGCGCATCCCCGGCAAGGCGGTTGCGTTGGCCACACTGCTGCGGCACGGCGCGGGAGACCGTTGGCAACAGGTTGCCGCGCTGAACGCCGCCACCGAAAACCACTCGGAGATCATCAAGTCACTGACAACTGACGAAGCGTTTGCCGGATCGAAGGTCAGCACTCGGATCGTCACGCGGCTCGAGACGATGGCGGCGGGCCGCTTGGCCAAGGTCAGCGCCAGTTCGGCGGGCGAGTATCATGCGCAGGTCTTCAAGCCGAAAACCAAGGTGAACCCGGACCGGGCCAGGGTCATCGAGCAGTTTCGGCCGGCCTTGGCCAAGCGCGGCAGTGCGGCAGCGGGCAAGGCCACGTTCGAGCAGCGCTGTGCCGTGTGCCACGAACTTGGCGGCGTGGGGCGCGCCATCGGGCCGGACCTGAAATCAACCCGGGCAAACGGGGCCGAGAAAATGCTCGTCAGCCTGATCGACCCAAATCGTGAGGTGGCACCGCAGTACCTGTTGTTCACGGTGCATCTGGCCAAGGGCGACGGGGCGCTCGTTGGGATGATCGCCAACGAGAATGCGTCCGTGGTGGAGTTGATTCAGCCCGACGGAAGCGCGAAGAGCGTGCGCCGGGCCGGGGTGCGCTCGATCGAGTCCACCGGCCTGTCGCTGATGCCGGCGGGGCTTGAGGCGGGGTTGAGCGCCGGGCAAATGGCCGACTTGCTGGCGTGGGTGCTGGAGGCGCCGTAAGGGCCAAAAGCAAAAAGGCAGCGCCGGGATGGCGCTGCCAAGTTGTTGCACGAGAACGGGCTGGCTCCGAAGTTGGAGGGCCGCGTTCCCTGGGTTTTTCCCTCCTTGGAAAATCAGGTTCTGGTGATCAACTGAAGAGCCGCCTGAGGCAGGAGGTTTGCCTGGGTGAGCATGGAGGTTCCGCTCTGGACGAGAATGTTGAAGCGGGCAAACTCGGTGGTTTCCTCGGCCACGTCGGTGTCGAGAATCCGGCTGTTGGTCGCGGCAAGATTTTCATTGAGCAGGCCCACCTGGCTGTGGGTGACATTCAGCCGCTGGATGTTCGCGCCGATGCGTGCGCGCATGTCGGCGAGGTTTTGGATGTCCGTCTGGATGTTGCTCAACGCGGAGGAGGCGCTGGTGGTC
>QOAX01000255.1 GCA_003972865.1 Verrucomicrobiota bacterium
CCAGTTTTGGAATGGCGTAATTTTCCAGACCCTTCGGCTTGTCGCTGCGGTTGTAGCCCCGCAGATCCATCGCCGCCACGCGATGGGTCGATTGCAACGCCTTGATTTGTTCGTTCCACGAATACCAAAAGTCAGGGAAGCCGTGAATCATCACGACCAGTGGCCCGGAGTCGCCGGCAGTGGCGTAGTGAATCTTCACACCGTCATTGTCGGCGTAATGATGGGTGACCTTTGCGTCCTCGGCATGGGCGGAAAACGCCGCGAACAAACACGCGGCAAACGCGGCGGCCCGTCGGTGAATCGTTGTGAGTGACATGAGTGCGGGCAGGCTGATTCCCGGCCCAGTTCGGGTCAAGCATTTGCCGTGGCGCGCTTGGCCAACCTTGCAAAAACGCCGCGGTCGGCGAGGATTGGCGGCAGATGAACCGCTGCCGCAAAATCCGCCCGCGACTTGGCCAAACGATCGCGCTGGGCTGCGGCATGCTGCTCGCCGGCTGCGGCGACGGGCCAAGCGACCGCGGGTTTGAGAGCGCCATTTTTTCCGAGGCGCGCGTGATCGGCAGCCGGGGCAACGCGCCGGGCCAATTCGTCAAGCCGCGCTCGGTGGCGGTCGATCGGGACGACAATGTTTACGTGTGCGACATGACCGGGCGCGTGCAGAAGTTCGATCCTGACGGCAACTATCTGCTGCAATGGCAGATGCCGGAGATCGAGCGCGGCCGCCCCAAGGGCATGGCGCTCGATCACGAGGGAAACATCGTCGTCGTCGAGCCGCATTACTCGCGGATCAACCACTTTACGCCGGAGGGTAAACTGGTGTCGCAGTGGGGCCGGCATGGCCGGGAACGGGGCGAGTTGTCGTTCCCGCGCGCGGTCGCGATCGCGCCCGACGGTGCGGCATATGTCAGCGAGTTCCAGGTCGTCGAGCGGGTGCAGAAATTCGCCCCGGCCCGCGAATCGGTGCAGGTCGAAATTCGCGGGGCAGGCCACGGGCCGGGAGAGTTCAACCGCGCCGAGGGGCTCTCGCTCGATGCTCTCGGCAGGCTGTACGTCGCCGATTCATGCAACCACCGCGTGAAGGTGTTCGACAGCGACGGGACATTCCTGCGCGAGCACGGCGGCCCCGGCACGGCGCGTGGCGAGTTCAGTTACCCGTACGATGTCCGGGTGGACGAGCAGGGGCGGCAGTACGTCTGCGAGTTCGGCAATAGCCGCGTGACGGTGCTGGACGCGGACGATCAGGTGCTCGAGGTCATCGGCGGCGCGGGCAGTGCGCCGGGCCAGTTCAACAACCCATGGAGCCTCGCGCTCGACTCGCGCGGCAATCTTTACGTCGCCGATTCGCAGAATCATCGCGTGCAAAAACTGATTCGGCGTGAACCGGCGTCGGAGTTTCAACTTTCAAGCTCTCCCAACTAAATGAACTTCCAATTCACCCATCCACTTTGGCTGCTGGCGTTGCCGGTGGCGCTGGGCTGGGTGACTTGGCTTGCGTGGAAGACCGACGTGCAAATCCAGGCGTGGAGGCGCTGGCTCGGCTACGGGCTGCGCGTGCTGGTGGTGGGCGCCGTGGTGCTGGCCCTCGCCGGTTTGCAGTGGAAGAAGCCACAGGAAGGGATGAACATCTATTTCCTGATAGACCGTTCGCAAAGTGTTCCCGCGCAAGAGCAGCAGGTCGCGCACGAGTTGCTGGCCGCAACCGAGAAGCAACAGACCGACAAGGCCGGCCTGATGGTGTTCGGCGCAGACGCCGGCATCGAGATGACCCTCACGCCGGCCGCTCTGCAGACAAACACCATCCAGACCGTCGTCGGGGTGGATCGGACCGACATCGCCGGGGCCATTCGCCTCGGCACGGCGGCGTTCCCGGAGACCGGCCAAAAACGGCTTGTGCTGTTTTCCGATGGCAACGAGAACATTGGCGACGCCGTGCAGGCGGTCATGGCGGCCAAGCCGCTCGACGTGTCGGTGGACGTGGTGCCGCTCGGCACACAGGGCGGCGGCGACGTGTCGGTGCAGCGCCTGGCCGCGCCCGGCACAGTGAAGAAGGGCCAGCCGTTTGATGTCAGGATTTTTGCGCTGTCCGACCGCGACCAACCGGCCAAGGTGCGGCTCTTCCGCAACGACCAGTTGCTCGGCGAACAGACGGTGCACTTGGCCAAGGGCAAAAATCTTTTCAGCTTTCCGCAGTCGCTTGGCCAAGCGGGTTTTTACTCGTACGAGGTGCAAATCGAGGCCAGCGGCGACCGCATCCCACAAAACAACCGCGCCTCCGGCTTCGCCAACGTTCGCGGCGAGCCGCGCGTGTTGATCGTCTCCTCCGACCCCGACCACGATGCGCCGTTGGCCGGCGCCCTGCGCGGCGCCAAGCTCGAGGTTGAGTTGGGCGACATCACGGCAATGCCCGGCTCGCTTGCCGGCATCCAGGCATTCGACTCGATTATCCTCTGCAACGTCAATGCCGGCGACCTGGGCCGCGACGCGATGCTGCTGCTCGAGAGCGCGGTGCGCGATTTCGGCGTGGGGCTGGTCTGCATCGGCGGCGACCAGGCGTTCGCGGCGGGCGGCTACCGCAACACGCCGCTCGAGCGCGCGCTGCCGGTGAGCATGGAGTTGAGCAGCAAAAAAGTCCTGCCGCCGGGAGCACTCGTGCTGGTGATGCATGGGATGGAATTCAACAACGGCAATCAGGTCGCCCGCCAGTGCGCCGTCGGTGTGCTCGACGCAATGGGCCCGAACGACGAGCTTGGCGTCGTGCTGTGGGACGGACAGGATCGCCGGCTGTTTCCGCTGACGAAGGTCGGCAACAAGCAGGACTTGGGGCGGCAGATCATGGGCATGAACCAGGGCGATCTGCCGTCGTTTCAAAACGTGATGACAATGGGCTACCAGGGGCTCAAGGCGTCGACCGCCAGCATCAAGCACATGATCCTGTTCAGCGACGGCGATCCCGGCGGGCCAAGCGACGAGTTGATGGCGAACTTCCGCAACGAGCGCATCACGGTCAGCACCGTGCTGATCGCCGGTCACGCCGGGCCGGACACGATGATCGAGATCGCCGAGAAGGGCGACGGCCGGTTTTACAACATCACCAACCCGGCGCAGTTGCCGCAGATTTTTCTCAAGGAAACAGCCGTCATTTTGAAGACCGCGATTTACGAGGAACCGTTCACGCCGCAGCAGGTCGCCGCGAGCGAGGCGCTCACCGGCTTCGAGGCGGGCGGCTACCCGCAACTCCTCGGCTATGTGGCCACCAGCGAAAAGCCCCGCGCCGAGACGCCGCTGCTCACCGCTCAGGGCGATCCGCTGTTGGCGCATTGGCAGTACGGCCTCGGCCGAGCGGTCGCGTTCACCTCCGACGCCCGCGCCAAGTGGGGCAGCCACTGGATCGGCTGGGCGCGCTACCAGACGTTTTGGGCCCAGATCACCAATTGGAGCCTGCGCCGTATTGAGACCGGCGACCTCTCGGCAGACGTCGCGATCGAGCAGGGCAACGGCATCATCAGCGTCGAGGCGATGGACGCCGACGGCAACTATCGTAACTTCCTCGACCTGCAGGCCGTCGTCGTCGGCCCGAGGGGCGAACGCCAGCTCTTCCCGCTCAAGCAGAGCGCCGCCGGCCGCTACGAGGCGGAGTTTGAGACCCGCGAAACCGGCGCGTACCTTGTGCATTTGCGCGAAATGGAGAATGGCGAACTGCGCTCGTCGCAGGTCATCGGCGCGAACCTCGACCACTCGCCGGAGTTCGCCGAGTCGCGACCAAACCTGGCTCGGCTTGAGCGCCTGGCCGAGGTCGGCGGCGGCAAATTGCTCAGCCGCGACTTCACCGCTGACAACCCGTTCGAGCGCGACCGGCGGAAGACCTTTCAGCCGGTGGATCTTTGGGAGTGGCTGCTCAAGTTCGCCGTCATCCTGTTCCCGATTGACGTCGGAGTGCGCCGCATCCAACTCGACTGGGAAGAGTGGCTCAAGGCCACCGCGAACCTCCGACGGTTGCTCTTTTTCTGGCGGCGCAAGGAACGGCAAACCAGCGCCGACGAGTCACTCGCCTCGCTCCTGGCCAAGCGCGATGAAGCCCGGCAGTCGTTCCACCGCGACAGGCCAAGCGCACCTGATCCGCGCCTCTTCCAGTCGGAGCAATCGCCACTCGAATTTTCCGCCAAGCCAAGCGCTGCCGCCAAAGCCAAGCCGGATGAGCCAATCCAAGCTGCCGAAGGCGACTCCACAACCCGCCGGCTGCTCGCGGCCAAACGTAAGGCGCGCCGCCGCAAAAAATAACCATGCCGTTGTCGAACCGATCGTTGCGACGCGGCTGGCTTTGGTTTTTGTTTTGCGCCGCCACAATTTCCTCCCAAGCGCAGGTACTCATCAACGAGATTCACTACCGCCCCGCCAACGAGTCGGTGGCGGAGGAGTTCATCGAACTATGGAATTTCGGCGGCGAACCGGTCTCTCTCAACGGCTGGCAACTCAACGCGGGTGTCCGGTTTGCGTTCAGCAAAATCACACTGCCGCCCGACAGCGGGCTGGTCATTGCAGCCGATGCGGCGCGGTTCGCCGAACTGCATCCCGTCGTCAAAAATATCGTCGGTAACTGGCAGGGCCAACTTGCCAACAACGGCGAAACCATCCGGCTCGTGGACGCCAGCGGCGCGACGGCGGACAAGGTACGCTACGCCACCGAGGGCGACTGGGCGCAGCGCGCTCGCGGCCCGCTGCACGGCGGCCATCGTGGGTGGATTTGGCATGCAGCGCACGACGGGGACGGACATTCGATCGAGCTGATACAGCCCAGTTTATCCAATAACCACGGGCAAAACTGGCACTCCAGCTCGGCCAAACACGGCACCCCCGGCCGCGTTAACTCCACCAAGATCGCCAATCTGCCGCCGCTGATTCTCGACGTGATTTATTCGCCCGCTGTGCCGCGATCCACCGATCCGGTGACGGTCACCGCACGCCTCATCGACGAGTCGCAGGACAAGATCAGCGCCCAACTTGTTTACCGGCTGGACGGCGAAGCCAGTTATCAAGCACTACCGATGGCGCGATCAGATACGGAGCAGTTCACAGCGACGCTCCCGCCGCAGGCCGACGGCCAGGTCATCGAGTTTTTCGTCAGCGCAATGGATGGCCAAGGCGCGACTCGCGCTTGGCCAAGCGCAACGGCTGACTGTCCGCTTTTGCTGTACCAAGTGGACGATCAAGTCGTCGCGCCGGGACGTCCCGTGCATCGTATTATTTTGACTCAACTCGAGCGCGACGAGTTGGCCGCCATCGGCCGCCGCCCCTGGTACAACAGCAGCGACGCGCAAATGAACGGCACGTTCATCAACATCGAGGACGGACGAACGCGCGTGCATTACAACGTCGGCGTGCGACTGCGCGGCAGCACGTCGCGAGCGGCGCCGTACAAAAGTCGGCGCGTCAACTTCCCCAACGACCGGCCGTGGCGCGATCGCACCGCGATCAATCTCAACGCCATCCATCCGCACGCGCAGGAACTCGGCAGCGCGCTGTTCCGGCTCGCCGGTTTGCCCGCGCCCCGCACCCGGGCGGTGCGGGTGTTCGAGAACAACCGACAACTCGGCGGCGACCCGCAGCTCGGCCATTACGCCGAGTTGGACCCGTTGAACTCGGAGTACATTCGCTGGCAGTTCCCGAACGACGACAACGGCAACCTGTACAAGGGCGGCGGCTACGCCGACTTGAAATTTCTCGGCGACGAGCCCGTGCCGTACGCGGAAAAATATTTTTACGCCAAGCAGACCAACGCGTGGCAAAACGACTACTCCGACCTGGTTGGATTCCTTCGCGCACTTGGCAGGCCGGACGAGCCTCGATTGGCCACCCGGGTGAACTTCGACGCATGGATGCGGCACCTCGCCGTGCACGACCTGCTGGGCAACGAGGAGACGAGCCTCGCCACCGGCGACCGCGGCGACTACGCGCTGTACGCCGGCACAGCCGACCGGCGGTTCGCGCTGATCCCGTACGATCTCGATGCCGTGCTCGGCGTGCAGGGCGGGACGAAAAGCCCGCTGTGGCGCGCCACCGCCAACCCGGTGCTGGGCCGGCTGATGAGCCGCCCGGCGGTGGCCGCACGGTATTGGTTTCACCTGGACGACCTGGCACGGACAGTGTTTTCGGCCGAGCAACTTGAGCCGGTGATCGACCGGCTCGTCGGCGATTATCTGCCGCGCGCCGAGGTTGACCGCCTGAAATCGTTCGCTGCCAAGCGCTGCGAGTTTGTGCTGTCGCAAATCCCGCGCGAGCTGACCGTGACCACCGGTCTGGCCAAGCGCGACGGATTTTTCGTTTCGTACTCCCCGGAACTCGAACTGTCCGGCCAGGCGCCGGCCATTGGAACGGTGGCGGTCGAGGTCAACGGCAACGCCGCCGACTGGGTTGCGCCGGAAGCGCGGTGGCGGGCCGGGATCGCCCTGCGGCCCGGACTGAACCGGCTGCTCGTGCGTTCGCTGGACGCCGACGGCAACGAGGTCGCCCGGCAACACGTTGATGTCTGGCACGGCGACGCGCCCTCCCGCTCGCTTGGCCAACGGCTGAGCCAGTCCACCCGCTGGACGGCGGCGCAGCCGTTGCTCGTGGTCAGGCCGTTGGTTGTGCCGGCGGGTGTCACGTTGACGGTCGATCCCGGTGCGACGGTTTGTTTCGGGCCGGAGGGGCGGCTGCTCGTCGAGGGGCGTTTGTTTGCCGAGGGCGAACCGCAACGGCGAATCCAGTTTCTCCGCTCGCCGGGGGCAACCGGCGCGTGGGGCGGCATTGGTTTCAGCAACTCGGCGCATGACAACCGGCTCGCGCACGTCGATTTTCATCACACCGGCTCGTACGCGCTGGCGGTCACGAACTCGGTGGTCACGCTCGACCAGGTGCAGTGGCACGGTACGCGGACGAACCTGATCTGGTTTCAGGACGCCTCGCTCACGGTGCGCGACTGCGTGTTCCCCGATCTCAGCCACAGCGAACATGTGCGCGGCATCGGCATTCGCGACGGCGGCGAGCTGGTGTTTGCGCGGAACCGCTTCGGCACGACGAGCGGCTACAACGACATTTTAGACGTCAGCGGCGGCAAGCGGCCCGGGCCGATTTTGCAACTGTATGGCAACGAGTTTCTCGGCGGCAGCGACGACGGCCTCGACCTCGACGGGATGGACGCGCATATCGAGGGCAACACCTTCCGCGGGTTCCACAAGCACAACACGACCTCGAGCATTTCCGCTGCGGTCGCGACCGGGCGCCACGGTGAACAGGCGTCCGATCTCACGGTGGTGCGGAATGTGTTTTACGACAACGACCATCATGTTTTGCTCAAGCAGGGCGGACGGCTCGAGGCGGCGAACAACACATTTTACGGCGGTACGCTGGGTGCGATCGCGTTCGACGAACCGCTGCGGGAGCTCGAAATGCCTCGTGGCGCTCGGCTCACCGGCAACATTTTTTCCGGCAACAAAGTGGATCTGATTCACCTCAAGCCGCTTTGGCTCGAGCAAAACTGGGTGTGGCTGCACGTGTTCGACTCGATCATCCGCAAGTCGCACGACTGGTTCGGTGAACGCAATCTCGCCGCCGATCCGATGTTTGCCGACGCGCCGCTCGACGTTCAGCTGCTGCCCGGCTCACCCGCGATTGGCACTGGGTCGAACGGGCTCGACATGGGCGCGCATGTGCCTGGCGGAGCGTCGATCTCCGGAGAGCCGGCCACGCCGACGCGCAAAACAAGCGCCGGGGTCATCGTCGCCGGGCCGGGCATCACGCACTACCGCTACCGCGTCAACGACGGGCCGCTGAGCGGCGAGCATCCCATCGACGAGCCGATCTGGCTGCCCAGGCTCGCGCCCGGAAAATATGTTGTGAGTGTCATCGGCAAAAACAGCGCGGGTGCGTGGCAGCCGCTTGGCCAAGCGACTCGATCGAAGGTGTGGACGGTTGCTCCAAACTATTCGCGCCTGCTCATCAACGAGGTGCTCGCTTGGCCAGGCGGCGATGCGCCGGACCAAGTCGAGCTGTTCAACGATAGCGCAGAAGCCGCCGACTTGATCGGCATGAGCCTCACCGACGATCCGGCCAAGCCGCGCAAGTTTGTTTTCCCGGCGGGATCGCAAGTCGCGGCTGGGGCGCACCTCGTGCTGGGCAGCGAACTTGGCTTCAAGCTGGACGCCAACGGCGAAGGGGTTTGGCTTTTTGACGGCAGCGGAGAGTGGCTCGACTCGGTCGAGTTCGGGCCGCAGTTGCAGGGGCACTCGATCGGCCGCACCGGCCGCACCGGCGACTGGTCGCTTTCGCTGCCAACACTCGGCACGCCGAACATCGCGCTCCCGCTTGGCCAGGCGGACGCCGTGCGGTTGGCCAAGTGGGTGGCCAACCCGCTGGATGGCGAGCGCGACCTAATTGAGTTGGCCAATTCGGGTGCACTGCCGGTGGCTCTCGAGGGCATCCGGCTCTCCAGCCAGCCGATCGGCGCACCGACGATGTTCGTGTTCCCGCCGCTGAGTTTCATCGGCGCAACGGCGGGGCTCACACTCGACAGCCGCGCGCTGGGTTTCAAGCTCCCGGCGGCGCAGGGGGAGATCGGCTTGGCCAACGCGGACGGCCGTTGGCTCGAGCACATCGTTTACGGGCCGCAGTCGACCGGCGGCGGCTTGGCCGAACACCCCGGCGTCATTATCAGCGAAGTGATGACCGACAACCGGACGACACTCGCCGATGAGGACGGCGACTTTTCGGACTGGATCGAGCTGCACAACCGCACCGACTCGCCGGTCAGCCTCGACGGCTTTGGACTGTCCGACGATCCGGCCAAGCCGTTCAAGTGGCGCCTCCCGGAAACCGCGATGACGCCGGGCGAACACCTGCTGGTGTTCGCGTCGGGGAAGGACCGACGCTTGGCCCGCCGGCCGTCGCCCGCCGGCGAGCAGCCTGACGACATCCCGGGCCTTCGACTTTGGCTCGATGCAGCTGCCAGCGACTCGCTCACGGTCGATGTCGGAGGCCGCGTGTCGCGTTGGCAATCGGCCACCGGCGTCACGGCCGCGCAAACCGACACCGCCCGGCAGCCGATGCGGGCAATCGATCCGTTGAGCGGACTGTCGGTGCTGCGGTTCGACGGCCTGGACGACTGGCTTTCGTTTCAGTTGCTGAACGATGTCCGCACCGTGTTCGTCGTTGCGAGGGAGGATGCCCACGCGACGCGCTCGTTTCGCGCCGTGCTCGGGGAGACCGGCACGGCGGACTTCACGCGGGGCGGCGACCGGATTTTGTATTACCACCCGCACAGCGGCTTCGCCGGGGAGGACTCGGTCGTGCGCATCAACGGCTCGCCGGTGAACCCCACGGTGGCGCGCTGGCCAGGGTCGCTCTGCCTCGTCACAAGCGTGGCGGCGCGCCGGTTGCAGGCCAGCCTGATCGGCTCGGACCGGTTTATCCCGGACCGCAACTGGCACGGCGACATCGCCGAGATCCTGGTTTACAACCGCACACTCAACGCAACCGAGATTGCCGCTGTCGAGGCTTGGCTAAAAGCCAAGTGGGCGCTACCGGCGGCGGCGCTGCATGCCAACTTCAAGCTCGGCAACAGCGACGATGCGGTGACACTCACCGAGCCGACAGGCCAACACGCAGCCACGCTGTCGCTGACACCTTGCCCGCCCGACGCCACCGTCGGCGTGCCGGCGAATGCGCCGGGCCAGGCGTTGTTTGCGCGGCCAACCCCGGGAGCGGCCAACGTGGCCAAACCGCACAACGGCTGGGCCGGTGAGCCGCGCTTGGCCAAGCCGTCCGGCGTGTACGGCAGACCGGTCGACCTGCAAATTGCGCCGCCAGATTCCCTCAGCGAAGTGCGCTACACGCTCGACGGCTCCGTGCCCGGGCCGGAGGCCAGGCGCTACACCGAGCCGCTCCGCTTGGCCAAGCCGACGGTGGTTCGCGTGCGGGCGTTTCGCGACAGTCACCTGCCTGGACCGGTGGTCACGGCGAGTTATCTGATCGGCGAGCCGGGGCACTTCCCGGTCGTGTCGCTGGCCACCGCACCGGAAAATCTCTTCGACAGCGACCTTGGCATTTACACCGCCGACAACGCCGGGCGCGAGTGGGAGCGGCCGGCTTATTTCGAGTGGTTCGAGCCGGATGGCAGCCGGGCTATCGGACAGGCCGTCGGGCTGCGGATTCATGGCGGCTGGTCGCGAAAGTACGACCAGAAATCGCTGCGGCTTTACGCCCGAGACCGTTACGGCGAGAGCGCATTTGATCACCCTTTCTTTCCGGGACTGGAGATCGGCGCGTTTCGCCGGTTGCTGCTTCGCAACTCCGGCAACGGCTGGAAACTGGCGTTCATGCGCGACGCGATCGGCCACGAGCTGGTGCGCGGGATGGGGCTGGACTCGCAGGCGTGGCGGCCGTCGGTCGTCTACCTCAACGGCCGCTACTGGGGCATTCACAATCTGCGCGAACGGATCGACCGGCACTACATCGCCAGCCATCACGGCGTCGCGCCGGAAGAGATCGACCTGCTGCAAAACGGCATCCGCGCCGGCGACATGGAGCATTGGAAACGCCTCGAGCAGTTGTTCACCGGGCTGACGGAAAAACCGGCCGAATGGATGCCGGCGCTCGAGCCGCTCGTCAACCTCGACAGCCTGTTCGACTACGTCATCGCCGAGGTGTTCCTCGACAATCGCGACTGGCCGCTGAACAACGAGCAGCAGTGGCGGCCCCGCACGGCAACCGGCCGCTGGCGGTGGATCCCGTACGACATGGACGGCATCCTCGGCACCGGCGGCCGCCGGCCGTGGGTCAACACGCTGCACGGAAAAATCCTGTACCTGCCGGTCAAGCAGCCGCCGCTGTTTGTCTCGATGATGCAGGCGCTGCTCAAGGAGCCGCGCGGCCGCGAGCGCTTTGTGCACCGGTACACGACGCACATGCAAACCACGCTCAGCCGGGCGCGGCTCCTGCGGGTGATCGACGACAAGCAGGCCCGCCTTGCCCCGGAGATGGCGCGGCACATCGCGCGTTGGCAGCCGACCGAGCACAGCAGCCCGCAGTCGGCGCTGCCGCACCGAGACACCGGCGACTGGCTGGCGGAGGTACGGGTGCTGCGCGACTTCGCCGAGGCCCGGCACGAGCACGTCTGGGCGGATTTGCAGACTTCCTTCAAGCTTGGAGAGCCGGCAATGCTGCAGGTGGCCGATGCGCCCGGGTTGGTCGGTGTCGAGGTCGAGGGGCTTGCCCTGCCGCGCCGGGGTGGCGACTGGGCCGCGCGGTTTTTCACCCGGTTGCCGATGCGGCTGTCGCTGCGCCTGGCCAAAGGCTGGCGGCTGGCCGGCTGGAAAAACAACTCCGGCCCCGATGCCGACGGGCGGTTCACCCTCAACGGCGACACGTCGCTCCGTCCGCAACTGGTTTATGATCCTGGGAAGGGAATTCAACCGGTCATTCAGTCAATCAAGATTGGCGCAGGCAATGTACTGTCCCTTCAGTTGCTTGGTATTGCCGGACGCCTGCATCACATCGAAACATCCGACGACCTCACCCGTTGGCAGCAGATAAAAACCGTGTTGATTGCCGACCGTGAGCCAGCGTATGTCAGTCTGCCAGCCAACCTTGATTCATCCGTCCAGTTTTTTCGGGTCGTGATAGGCTTGGACTAATCACCGGCTTCGTCATGCAAAAACGTTTTGAATGGCCGTATCTTTAAATTAAGTCAGAAGACCCTAAGGCTTGTTGATCCTGATTCGGTAAAACCGTTTTGAATTCGGTTCTGTGTCCTTGATGACCTTTTTCTCAACGGCCTCACGGCCGAAGTGAGGGACGTTTTCCGGCATGTCCAACGGTTTCCAAGACGCAGGATCGGATGGATTTGCTGTCCACTGAACCTGATAGCTTCGGTTCGGTTTTTGGGAGTAGATAATCTCAGCCCCCTCGCTGGTCATATCGATATCAACCTCCCAACGATCGGCGAACAGCAGTGGATGAGTTTGTGTGATGAATTCCTGAAAATTAACGGCCCCATCCCGGTCGGGATCGGCGTTTTCTCCGGCTTCAGGTAAGTCCGTGTTTTCGAAATACAACATTTGCCATTCCTGAAACGCTTTATGTTTGGTCAACTCACCGTTGATCCAGTGTTCAATCAACTTCGATGCTTTCAGGTCGGGCAGATTCGAGGCTATTGGAGGCATCTTGATTTCGCCACGTTGGCTCATGCGCTTCAGCAGCACAGACTTGTCGGCAGCGCCGGGAACAATAACCCTGTTTTTTTGAGAACCGAAATTCTCGTGCAGCAAACCGTCGATGAGGTTTGCGCGATCTGTAGCAGTGTTGACACGCCCATCCCACCCTGAGCGAGCTGCGCCGCCGGGTTGGTGACAGTGGGAACAGTTTACCTCCAAATAGGAACGCACGCGGTATTCTTCGCTTACACTCTTATCCTCAAGCGGCGCGAGTTTTGAGAGGGTCTGCGGAGGAGGAACAGTCCGGTCTAGGTAACCTGCTTTTTCCAACGCAGAGAGTTGGTTCACCTTCTTTCCGTCGACCAGAATCTCCCGATTGAGTTGAGCAGTATTGAACCCTAGCGCCCAGCCGCTGTTCTTGACGTGACATCTCAAGCATTCGATCTGGGATGGGAACAGCCATTCTTGTTTCCGGATCGGATCATCAGTAATCATGGGAACCTTTTTCTGTAATGACGGATACCTCCAGTCCTTTTTCCACGCCCAACCGTCAGCGATCAGGCGAATCTCATCCTCGAGCGACGGAAAGTACCAATCCTGTTTGGGATCCGAGCTTTCCTGAATAATGTTCAAGATGGTTTTACCCCCAGCGGATGGAACCAAATCGGCATCTGTTTGGTCGGCATTCCAGCGATAGGTTGCGCCATAAAGTCCAGAGGCTGTCTTCACTAGAACTCTTGTTTCAAGCCTATGAATCGAACGAACATCCTGCTGGTTCAATAGAATCTCGAAATGCTTTACCCAAATCGTCCCTGCTGGAAAGGACCATGGACGGTTTTCCTCAAACCCAATTTTTTGGCTTAAATCAGGCAGGCTGAACCATCTCTTTTTCACCGCGCCATCAGACCAAAAAGGCACATTAATTTCATAGGGGACAATCCCGGGTTGGGGAGTTAGGGACTCCAGATCCTTGAAAAGCCCTGTTTCGGACAGTTTGGCCGGCAATTGAGTGTTTTTTGTGGATTCATTTGCGGACAATTCCCAGAGAGTTCCCTTGCGAAAATCAGCCAGTAGCAGGTCATCGGTTTTGGGGTGTATTCCCAAGGACGAAACACCAGGAGACCATTTCAACCAGATCATCGCGGATGTGACGCCATTTTCTCTGTTAACCGCACCCAGATGCCCGCCGTAATAGTCGGAAAAAATAAAATATCCGTTCAGCTCCGGCAGAGACATCCCGCGATAAAGTAATCCTGCTGTAATCCCATTTCCCAATGGTCCGTGTTCATATTCGAAGATTGGGTCGGTAAATTGGTAGTTCTTTTTCGGGTCTGGTTTTCTTCCGCCCTCTTTGGTGCCTTCACGGATGGCCCAACCGTAGTTTCCGCCGCTTCTGATTATATTCACCTCCTCGCGTTTGTGTTGTCCGGTATCGACACAATAAAGATCCCCATTGCCTTGATCAAAGGACATGCGCCAGGGGTTTCGTAATCCCACCGCAAAAAATTCCGTTCGCACTTTTTTTGGTTCAACGGCTGCGCCGTTGAACTCTTCAATACCCACAAAGGGGTTGTCCGCCGGGATTTTGTACTCTCCCATGACAGCCGGATGCGGGTTGGGCAGCAGGTTTCCCGGTCGGTTATCCACATCAATACGGAGAATGCCGCTAAAGAAATCCTTATCTATTCTTTGGCTGTTGCGATTGTTGTCATAGCCCGGCCCTTCATCACCCAAGCTGACATATAAGTATCCGTCCTGTCCAAAGTGCAGATCCCCGGCGTTGTGAATAAAGGATTGGTCGTACTGATCGATGAGTATCAACTCGGAGTCGGGCAGAGCTTTATGGGGATCATCCGGCGAAACCTGAAAGCGCGACAGTCGGTTGTGAAATCCCTTCCCGGCTTTAGTTTCAGAATGCGTCGTATAAAAAACAAAGAAATACCCATTCTCCATGAACTTCGGATGGAAGGCCAACCCAAGCAACCCTGGCTCCTCGGATCGATTGGGGGCGATGGATATCGTTTTGTCCGAAATATCCAACAAAGTGCTTTTCTTCGGTGCCGACAAGGGAGACAGCTCGGAGATCAGTCCGCCGTTTTCCACGACAAACAACCGCGTGTCATCGCCGGGGAGGCTGACAATACCCACTGGCCGATCGAACCTGATGCCGGGGAAGGCGTCCTTGATTTGGTAGTCGAACAGCCGTTGCTCCAGCGGCAGGGTGATCGTCGTGTTTTCGACCCGCTCAAGCACCGGATCGTCCGCCCTGGCAGCGGATTGGCCAAGCAGCACCGCGAAGAAAAAAAGAGAGAGGCGTCCGACCTCCCTCGTGGGAACCCACCCCCGCATTCTTCGTAAATCGCTGCGAACCATCGGACAACTGGGTATTGGCACACGGTTAAATCTTCAAGTCGAAAAACCAACCTCGCTATTCACGGTGCTGTTTTTCATTGCCTCAAGCGCATCCCGGGGCTTGAATCCTCCGCGACCGAAACGAGCCGGATGAACCCAGCCAAGCCCAGAGGAATGATGCGTTGGCCGCTTTTGATGGCGGCGCTTGGCCTTGCGCTTGGCCAAGCCGGCTGCGGGCCGGGCGAACCGGAACCGCCTGCGGCTCCGCCGCCCAAGCCGCAACCGGCCCCGAAGGTCGAGACGCACACGCTGCACGAACTCGCCGCGAGCGACGACACTGACGCGCTGCGCCACGCGTTGCAGCTTGGCCAGCCGATAGAGTCGCTCAACGCGCTTGGCCAATCGCCGCTCCACGTCGCCGCGATCAAGAACAAGCCGGCCAACATCGGGGTGCTGCTGGCTTTCCGCGCGAATCTCCACGCCAAGACACAAAAGGAAAAAGTGGACGCGCTCTATCTGGCTTGCGCCCACGATAGCCGCGATGCCGTGAAACAACTCGTGGCCAAGGGCGGCAAAACCGACTCCACCGCGCCCAACGGCTGGACCGCCGTTCACGTGGCGGCGATCAACGGATGTGACGCCGTTCTCCAGTTGCTGCACGACCTCGGCAAAGACCTGAGCCCACTCTGTCCCGACGGCACGCCGCTCGACTTCGCGCGCATCCACAAACGCAACTCCACCGTGAAACTGCTCACCCGGCTGGGCGCAAAAAAAGGCGCAACACTCTCGGTGCATTTGGCCGCGCGCCACGGCGACATTGAGGCTCTCGGTGGCTGGCTGAAACGCAACCGGGCCAATGTTCATTTTCGTGTCAAAAAACACCGGGCCACGCCGCTGCACTGGGCTGCTGAGTCCGATCAAGCCGAGGCTGCCGAGTTGCTGCTCAACCACGGCGCTGACAAGTCGGCGCGCACCGACGGCGGCTGGACGCCGCTCCACTCCGCCGCCGCCAAGGGCAGCACGAACGTCATCGCGCTGCTGCTCAAACGCCGCGCCCCGGTGAACGCCATCAGCCAAAGCGGCACGCCGCTCGACTTGGCCAAAGGCTACAAACAGCCGGCCGCCGCCGCGCTGATCGAGGCCAAGCGCGGTCGCGCCGGGCGCGAAGTGTCCATCCACATGGCCGCCGCCAAGGGCGATGCCGTCGCCGTGCAGGCATTCATCCGGCGTGGAGCCAACGTGAACAGCCCGGGGCCGCTCCACCAGAGCACACCGCTGCACTGGGCGGCCGGCGCCGGCAAGGTGAACACGATGGAAGTGTTGATCTCGCTCGGGGCCGACGTGGACGCGTTGAGTGACAGCAACGCCACGCCGCTGCACCAAGCTGTGCTTCGCAACCGGCCCGAGGCCGTGAAACTGCTCATCCGCGGCAACGCCGACTTGAACAGCCAAAACAAATCCGGCCATACCCCGTTGGATTACGCCACGGCCAACGGCTGGGCCGACCTTGCCGATTTGCTGCAAACCGCCGGAGCCGTCCCCGGCAAATCGCTTTAGCGCTCAGAGCGGGGCGTTGGCCAGCGTATCGGCGACGTGGCCGAGTTGCTCCTCCGTCAGTTCCGGATAAATCGGGATGCTCAAAACCTCCCCCGCCATTTTTTCACAAACCGGCAGCGACTCGCCGAAGTTGGGCAGATGCGCAAAGCACTCCTGCTGGTGCAGCGCCACCGGATAATAAATCGCCGAGCCGATGTTGTTCGCGGCCAGGTGCGCCTGCAGCGCGTCGCGTTTGCCGTTGGCCACGCGGAGGGTGAACTGGTTCCACGTGTGGCCCCGCCCTTCGATTTCAGTTGGCAACACCAGCCGCCCCTCGGCGACGTGATCGCACTTGGCCAAGCGCTCGAGGTACTGCGCGGCGTTCGCGCGTCGCGTGGCAAGGTAGCCGGGGAAATGGCCCAGCTTGACCCCGAGCAGCGCGGCGTGCAGCGGGTCCATCCGGAAGTTGCCGCCGATGGCCTTGTGATAATATTTCGGCGCGCCGCCGTGCACGCGAAGGATGCGCGCGCGCTTGGCCAAGCCGTCGTCGTCGGTGGTGATCATGCCGCCGTCGCCGAAGCCGCCGAGGTTTTTGGACGGGAAAAAACTGAACGCGCCCAAGTCGCCCATCGTGCCGACCGGTTGGCCGCCGAACGTCGCGCCCATCGACTGCGCGGCGTCCTCAAGCACGGCGAGGTCGTGCTCCTTGGCCAGCCGCTGCACGCCGTCCATGTCCGCCGCTTGGCCGAACAAATGCACCGGGATGATCGCCTTGGTTTTGTCGGTGACGCGGCCGGCGGCGGCGGCGAGGTCGTTGTTGAAATCGGCGTCAAGCGAATCGACGAACACCGGCGTCGCGCCGGTGCGGGCGATCGCGCCGGCGGTCGCAAAAAACGTGAACGACGGGCACAGCACCTCGTCGCCGGGGCCGATGCCCAGCGTCATCAGCGAAAGCAGCAGCGCGTCGGTGCCGGAGCTGACGCCGATGGCGTGTTTGGCCCCGACCGACTCGGCGGCGACCGACTCAAACCCGGCCACCTCCGGCCCGAGGATGAACTGCGACGAGTCGAGCACGCGCGCGAAGGCGGCCTTCAGCTCGGCGGCGAGCGGCTGGTTTTGTGCGCTTAGATCAAGCAGCGGGACGTTGATCGGTTCTCCCATCGGCGCGGCATATTCACCGGTAGCGCGCCCAGGCGCAAGCGCATTGCCGTTGACACCGCCTCGCCGCGGGCCGACGCTGCGGCTGTCCGACCCATGAAACCGATTTCTTCCATCCTTGCGTTCGTGTGCGCGGCGGCGCTTGGCCAAGCGGCCGAGCCAACCAAGCTGAAGCTGCACTGGGCCAAAAACATGCTGACGATCAGCGGCGCGCATCTGCCCGGCGGCGAGATGAAAATCCACTATCTCGAGGCGTATTGCCGGGACAACTCGCAGACGACCAACTGGGGGAGGCACACCGTCGTCGGCCACAAGACGCGCTTGGTTTCGCGCAGCAACGACGGCTCGCAGATTCGGTTGCACTGCGACGTGAACGACGGCGTGACGGTCGGGCATGTCATCACCGCCTCACACGACGAGGTCGATTTTCGGCTCACCGCGCACAACCCCATGACCAGGCGTTCCGAGGCGCATTGGGCGCAGCCGTGCATTCGCGTCGGCAAATTCACCGGCACCGGCGCGGACGCGACCGCCGACAAATACGCCTACATCAAC
>QOAX01000116.1 GCA_003972865.1 Verrucomicrobiota bacterium
CAGCCAAGTGTTGTTTGACGGCTTCGATGTTTCCTGCTTGGGCAGCTTTATGAATGTTGATGTCTGGTGCTTTGGCTGTCGGGGGTTCTGGTTTTGCAGCTTCCGCAACTGGTTCAACTGGTTTCGTTTCTGGTGAAGGAGTCGACGACTGCGACTCCCCACACCCCACCAGCACCACGGCTGCGATTGTTGTGAGTAGGATGTGTTTCATTTTCCTTCAGCTTTTAATTCTTCAACTCCCTTGCCGCCGTGTTTGCGGAGGAGAACGGCGGTTTTCGGTCTTTCCGGCCGCTTACCACCAATCAAACTCAATATCGACAGGCTCCCGGATCCACTTGGCAAAGTCGTCAGGCCAACGGACAAACTCCACGTGCCCGTCACCAAAGACCATGTTGTAACGCGCCTTGCCCTTGAAGTTGTGCCAGATACTGCGTTTATCGGTTAGTCCCCGGTTTCCGTGCCAGTGCCAGTCCCCCTGGATGATCTTCGTGGAGGGCTTCCTGGCGACCTCGCTTCCTTTGATGGGTGGGGCCTTGGCGCCCGTCCATCGGTCGTTTTGGTTCGGGTATGCCAAGCCGATGACTCGTTTGACCCGGAAGGCATTCCACCATGCGACTCGGTAACTGTTACCCAGGTAAGTAAACACGTGGTCGTGACCTCCTTGCATGAGCGAGTCTCCTTTGTCTGCCGGGCAACGAAAGACCTCAGTAGAGCCCGTATAGCGATTGAGCGGTCGTTTTCTTTCCTCGACAAGACCTCGCACGACATCGTTGCCGTGATTCGTGCCGGTTTGGCCTCCTACAGATGCAAGCCCCGGAGCCACCGGAAACCAGTCATTATTATCCCCGACATACATCTGGTAGGCCAAATGAATCTGATGTTGATTGCTGCCGCAGCCTGCCCGATGCGCTTGCTTTTTCGCATTGGCAAGGGAGGGGAGCAGTAGCGCGGCGAGAATGGCAATGATCGCGATGACCACAAGAAGCTCGATCAGGGTAAATCCCCCGCGATTAATTTTTCTCTCGCAAGGTAACGGGTTATTAAGCCAACCGTTTGGTTGCACACCCTTCATAGCGGCATCTTCCAGTTTGCAACACCGGCTGTCAATGTCTTGGCGTCCCAGTAATCCTTGGTTTCACCCAGTTCCCACGGTGCGGGGCCGACGAACTCGCTTCGCTTCCCCTCGATCTTCAGGAATCCGCGCCCCGGGTCGATGGTCGCCAGTGCAAAGATGGAGTTCCTGTAGGGCACGGTGTATTTGATGTACGGATACTGGGCATCAACCTCCTTGGAATACCGCACCCGGATGAAGTTACCGCCGACCCAGTAATAAGAGGCGCTGTTGATCTGCGGATAAACGATGTTGTTGATCTGACGGACGTAGTCGCGGTGATGGTGCCCGGTGAAACAGGCGACCACCTTCCGGAAACCGGCGTCATGGTTGGCCTGCTCAAGGACGCCCCGGACCGCTGCGCCATTCTGCAATCCGCCATCCTCCGGGCGCTCGGGACTTTGGTGGACGAAGATCACCGTGCTCTTTTTGGTCGCTGCCAAGTCCTTTCGCAGCCACTCCAACTGGTCGCTGGCCATGAACCGTGGATAGCCTGATTTGTGATCTGCCGGCCTGTCGTTGCCGTCGAGCACGACAAAGTGCACCCCGCCCCGGTCAAAGGAATAAAACCGGGCCGGCATCCCCCAATAGGCCATCGTCCGTTCCCGGGTGGTGGAACCCTGCCCATTGTCATCCGTGTCATGGTTCCCAAGGACGTGATACTTGGGCCCCTTGAAGGTGTTCCAAATCTTGAGGAAGCCAAGGTTTTCCTCCTTGGGAACACAGAAGTCACCCAGTTGCAGAACGAAATCAACCTTCTCGCGCGTCATGTGTTCGATGAACACCCGCAGGCGATCATCTGCATCGTGCATCACATCCTTGTGAATGTCCGCAATGATTCCAAAACGCAGCGGCCGTGATGGTTCTGTGTTTTTGACTTGGTCATTGGCCAAAACCGGCCAAGTGGTGACAAACGTCGCCCCGCCAAGAATCGTGCTTTTGATGAAATCCCGACGATGAACTGGATTGCCGGTTTTAGGGATTCTTTTCATGTCTGTTTGTTTCAAGCTCGATGTTTAAGGCGAATGTTTTGGAACTCTGTTAACAGCAATCGGAGTAAAGCATGGATCATCGTTTAGTCAGGGCTGTTGAATGATCCTTGAACCAAACATAGTCCCTCTTGCTTTCTTCTGTTCGGGCAAAAAAATTGAAGCTGTTGTAACGGCGCTCGACTGGATGACAGGTCTCCGCACCGATCCACTTGTGGATCTCCGAATGCCCATCAGCAAAACTAAACCCACAGGCTCCATTATGGTAACTGGCAGGCAGATCACGCCAGTAGGCTTGGCCATTGGAATACATGCGCACCGCCAGCCAGCCATCGTTGATCCCGTCCGGATGCTCATCCACGAACAACCAGGTCTCCGACGGGGTCGGATCCCTGAAATCAGTTTGTTTGAAGAACTCATTATAGCTCTTGCCATCTCCTTGATTGCCGCCGTTGCTGCCGGTGACCCTTCTCCCTTGCCAGGCACCGGCAAGCCAACTGTTCATGGCAAAACTTCTCACTCTCGCCATGGTGGTGCGGCCCTTGACCACGAAGGACTTGTCAGCCGGACATTTGTAGATTTCTGGTGTTTCAGTATAGGAGGCCAGGGCGGACAATTTCTCATTCATGAGGATAGCCTTGTCGGTGTTCATTGAGTTGTTCCCGTCGTAATTCAGTCCACCAGCAACCCAGGAACGACTGGGCACGATCCAGTCATCGTTATCTCCGGAAAAATAAAACCAGGCCAACTGAAGTTGGCGACCATTGTTCATGCAACTGATGCCCGTGGCCTTTTCCTTTGCCTTCGCCAATGCCGGCAATAGTAACGCCGCAAGGATCGCAATAATGGCAATGACAACCAACAACTCAATCAAGGTGAAACCGAATTGTCGATCGAGGGAATATGACCTTAGATTGCGGGACTTCATTTGAGAGACAGATAAAGGCGGTATGTCTTGGAAGCAAGTAAAACCAAGACTAAAAGTAGTCGTGGTTTAAAAAAATTAGTCAACGATTTTACTGAAACCAAACTGTCTAATCCATATTTTCACAAGCGTCGGCCAATTCTTCGAGTATTCTCATCGCGGACCCGCTTTGCGTGCTCCTTAAGTTTATTAACGGTCAATCCTGATAAAATATTTTTCTCCGGTGAAATCCCGCTTGGAACCCGGTCGAGCCAAAGACAACGTTGCACATATAATGGCAATGAAACATCTTGCCCCCCAATAACAGCAGCCGCATTCTTTGTGGGAAGCGATTGCCATCACCCGACATGCCTGTTCCCAAGTTTACCACCGGAGAAATCCCCGAAGTTGGCGTGGAGGGCCGCCGGAAACCGGAGCGCGCGAAGGAGCGCCTCGAGATGGTTTCCAGCCAGATTGAGGCGCGGGGCGTTCGGAACCCCGGCGTGCTGAAAGCGATGCGACAAGTGGAGCGGCATCGTTTCATTCCGGCGGACGGGCAAGCCTTGGCCTACCGCGACGGCCCGGTGCCCATTGGCCAGGGCCAGACCATCTCCCAACCGTACATCGTGGCCTGCATGACCGAGGTGCTCGAGCCCCAGCCCACCGATCGCGTGCTCGAGATCGGCACCGGCTCGGGATACCAGACCGCAGTCCTCGCTGAGCTTGTCGCCGAGGTGCACACCGTCGAGAACGTCGAGCGCTTGGCCAGGCGCGCGGAGACGATCCTGAGTCAACTGGGCTACGACAACATCCGCCTGCGCTTGGGCGACGGCTATCACGGCTGGCCCGAGGCGGCGCCGTTCGACAAGATCATCGTCACCGCGGCACCGGTCAAGCCACCCAAGGTGTTGTTGGATCAACTCAAGCCCGGCGGACGAATGATTGTGCCGGTCGGGCGGTGGCGTCAGGAACTGGTGCTGATCCGCCACACTCCCGATGGCTGCCGGCGCGAACACCTCATGCCGGTCCGCTTCGTGCCCATGGTCAAGCGGCTCAATCTCGACTGACTTTGAACCGGATCATCTCCGCCGGGCGGTCCATCGCACGGCATTTTGCACGAGCCGGTTGAGGGTGTCCGTGGATTCTGGATGCGGGCTGATGCACAGGATGCGGCCGTTGCCGAATTCGCCGACAATGACGGCGGGGGTGTTGATCATAGTGCCCTCCTGCGGCTTGTACTTGGACACCTCGCTTCGGAAATGCGCCAGGGAACGAAAACTGCCGAGCCCCTCCCTGCCCATCGGCGACATGATGGGCCCGTTTTGGTAGCGGACTTCAAAAACGCCCTCGAAATCGCCGAGGATGGTTCGGCCCTCATCGGTTAATTCCATCGTCACCGGCGCCGAGCCACCCCGAAACCACATGCTCTTGCGGCCAATCCCGGGCACGTCAATTGTTTCACAGAAGGTTTTGTGGTTGCTGATGCCAAGCGACCAACTGTAATTTGACGCCGCAAGAAAGGCGCCCGCGCAAATGCCCACGTACCCTCCCCCGGCCTCCACGAATTCCTTGACCGTATCCTTCCCCTCTTTCCCCAGGGCAGCCGCCTGCTTGCTCCCGCTGCCTCCGGGGAAAATCACCATGTCGAACTGGCCCAGTACACCGTCGCTAATATCCGCCACCCCGACTCGGCGCAGAATCGATTTTGTCTTTGAAAACACCCTGTCCAGGTTGCGCGGACCTTTTTTACCCACACCGCCGGCATCATAAACGGCAATGCGCAGTTCACTCGTATCGGCCGGGAGCAGGAGATGCGCCGGCCCGTCGATCATGCCCAGTTGGCCAAGCAGCGTGTGCACCATCAACCGGTGTTGACGGGTGCGGGTGGACACCGGTTGATCCTTGCTCGTCGTCTCAAGGATCATGGAAACCGCCTGCAACCGCTCATGGACGGCGCGGGCCAGGCTGCCGTTCACCGGGTACCGCAGCCTCACGAGTTTTTTCCTCGGGTCAGGAATCTCCGCGTTCACCACCTCCAACATCCTCGGCACCACCGACTCGGCCGCCTCGCCCTTGACATCGATGATGGAGGAACCCACCGACTCGGAATTGATCTGGTGAAAATCAATCCCTTCATGCAGGTCGATGAGCCAGTCCGGCCGGCTTGATTCGACAAACTCCCACAAGGCCGCCGCGAGCACGCCCCTGGCCACAAACTCCCCGCCGGTCTTGGGGAAGTTCCGGTTCAGGTTGTGCAACGGCTTGGACTCACCGGGCAGATGTCTCGTCCCTGCTTTCAGCCCGGGGATGTTTGCCCTCGGGACAACAATGAGCCGTCCCTTATTGACCGGCCAATGCCGAATCTGTTCCGCCGCTCGCGCGCCCGCCGGTTCATTGCCGTGAATCCCGCCGGTCACAAGCACCACCGGCCCGTCCACTCCGCTGTCCCGCCGGTAAAACGCCGTCTCCCACCGGGTGCCTTTGGCCAAGACACCGCTGGATAACGTCTCCACCGCAACAGCCTGCAGGGTGAATCCAACCCACAGAACGGTGATGATAATGAGGCGCCGCACGGAGCGATCATTGAGTGGATCGCTTGGCCAAGCGATGACAAAAGGAATTTCTTCATTTGCAGAAAAGCCTGTTTTCAACCAGCCACAGGCAACCAGCCGGTTGCTTGACTCTCCCAGATCAATGTACAAGGATCAGTTGAGGATGGTTTGGGAGTGACGCAAATGCCGTTGAAGTTGCTCACGCACGATTTTTATGGCCGTTCAACCCCAAAGGTTGCCCGTGATCTGCTTGGCAAGCTGCTCGTGCGAACATTGGGCCGGCGACGCCTCGTTGGGCGCATCGTCGAGGTCGAGGCCTACTTGGCCAAAAGCGATCCGGCCTGTCACGCCGCACGCGGCAGGACCAAGAGCAACACCGCCATGTTCGGTCGGCCCGGCCGGGCCTACGTTTACCCCATCCACTCGCGCCACTGCTTCAATATCGTCACCGAAGCCGATGGCGTCGGCACTGCAGTGCTCATCCGCGCGGTGGAGCCGATAGAGGGCATCAAACTCATGATGGAACACCGCCACCGGGACAAGCGGCTCGAGCTGGCCCGCGGCCCGGGCTGCCTCTGCCAGGCCTTTGGCATTGACCGCCATTTCGACCATTGGAATCTCACGAAGGGCCGGCAGCTTTGGCTCGCCAACGATGGAACACAGCTCGACGAGAAGGATGCAGGTACCTCAACGCGCATCGGGGTGACCTCCGCCAAGGAATTACAGCTGCGCTTCTTCCTCCGCGACTGCCCCTATGTTAGCGGCAAGAAACAAGGGAGGGTTGGAGTGTTTGCAGGATCTGGGAATGCCGCCTGAGAAAACCTAATTCTGTCATTCGGCGAATAAACAGAATGTTGTGAGCTGAAACAGTCTTACTTCCCTTCAGCTTTCAATTCTTCACCCGTCTTGCCGCCATCGTTGAAAATCAGTGGCGGCGACACTATTGGCAGCACTGAGAGGCCACCTCCGGGTGACAGACACCCGGCTGACCCATTCGAACCCGGAGCGGGTCGGCCGTTGCTCTCCATGCGGTTGTCAGCCATAACCTCTCAGATCAATCCTCGATCACAAGAATGCTCTCACCGGCCATGCCGAGTTGACCTGAACAATACAGATAAAGTTGATCGGGCGCGTTGTCGGCCACGGTGATCCTGACATAGGAACCTCGCTTTCCGGGCACACCTTTGACCGCCACGCCTTCTCGATACTCTTCGCCTCCACGGTGGGCGCCGTCCTTGGACGTGGAAAATCTGAGTGGAAAGCCGGTATTGGTTTTCAGGGATTGATCGAAGTAATAGGTGTTTCCGCGCTTTAAGGTCAGCTTCGGATTGAAGTTCCGGTTGATGGTGAAATGCTGTCCCTTATTGGGTCGCACGTCCATTTCGTAACCGTGGTATTCGACTCGGTTGCCACCATACTCGCCGAAGGGGATCCTGGTGGGCAGTTGATAGTCTTTGTTGTTGATTAAGTGATAGGCAGCAAAATCCATCTCCTTGAGCTCCTGCCTGGTGCATGGCTTCCATTCCGAGTGAAGGTTCTCGCACCAGCCTCGGGGTTTGGCCTCCTCTTTGGGTGCCTCAGGTTGCCTTGTGAGCATCTCATTGTAACCGATGTTCGTGGCCCAGATGTGCCACAGGTACTCATCGACCTGGCATCCCCAACCGCATGACGTCGCGTTGTACGTATACCAAGCGCTTTCCGGATAGACCCATCTGCCATCCACAGGCTTCACCGTCCGGTCGATTCCGCGTGCACGATCCATGGCATCGGAAAGTGTCGACGACCACGTATCACCGGCCTCTTCGTCCGGCAAACCGAAATCCTTTGCGTAAACACTCTGGAACGCTTTGCCGTACTTGTGGAACAATTCTTCGACCGCGATGTCCATTTCGCCGTCCCGCGAGTGTCCGACGCCGGAGTGCCCCGGGCGAAGCGCCTGTGCCGGAACCCAAAAGGGCTGGCCGGGCTTGAAGGCGATCCATGCGTTATCCAGTGCCTTGGTATCGACCAGGACGATGAGGTAATTCCGTCCCTCGGAATCTTTCTGATGGTATTCGAAAATTTTCCGATCGTCCGGAATGAAGTCTTCGTCGTTGTCGATGAGCTGGGCGTAGACCTTCGCCGCGTGAATGATCTCGGGAACGGGCGTCTTTGGCATCGCCGCAATGGTGACACCAAAGACATTAATGTAAGTATCAAAGAATTTCTCCATGCCGCAAGCAAGCCCGGGCAAGTTAGGATGCGCTGCCTTGTATTGCTCAAGGCTCATGGGCTCGAAAGCGGGTCTTGGATAGGTTGTCGCTAAGCTCGACTGAGGTGGAGGCGACTGCTGCACTGGCTCTTTGGCAACTGGTTTGGCGAGTTCAACAGGAGACGACTGCTGCGACTCCCCGCACCCAACCAACAGCACGGCTGCGATTGTTGTGAGTAGGAGGTGTTTCATCATTGTGAAAAAATGACCCCCCAAGAAACTGGATAACTAACGGCCTGCGCCGCCCCGTCGGGGATCTTGGGGGTCATTCCAAAGGGCATTAGGCAAGGCGGAGTCCTTGAGTGCAGCGCCACTGGTCATCGGCGCGCCGGCTAAGGCATAATATTCGGTGTAGGTGATATATCGCGCGGAGCCACCGAAAGTCCCGACATGGGCGCCTCCGCCGGCGTTTCTTCTAAAATCGTTTGCGGCGATAGTGCCATGGCGTTGGGAGATTCCACGGTCCGGCCGGCTCGAGACATCGTTAAAAAAGAATGGATTTAACTCATCGCCTTCCCATTGAAGAATATAATGGGATTCGAAAGAACTGAGTTTGTGAGTGTTCGCATTTGCAAGCCGCCCATAACTAATTATCGATCCATTCCACACGTAACTACTCAGATAGACCACCCGTTGGTTAAAGAGCCTCTTTTTGGAGCCTTTTTGTTCCTTGAAGTCAAGTGGACACATATAAACCTTTTCGGTCTCCAAGTAAGGCCAAAGTTGACCTTTCTTCACTGATTCCAGTTGCCGTGCGACCATTTGGTCCGTGGCGCCATTGCCGCCTCGCGGGAAACCGGCGCCATAAAGCCAAGACGCGCGACCCGTTCCCCATCCCGGCGCCGGCATGTAGTCCTCGTGATCCTGTGTGTACATCGTCATTGCCATCATCACCTGTCTGTTGTTGTTCAAATCAATGGCGCCATAGCCTTTGTCTTTGGCCCTTGACAATACCGGCAAAAGTAGACTTGCCAAGATAGCGATAATGGCGATCACCACTAGAAGCTCAATAAGCGTGAAAGCCACACGCTTACGGATTTCAATTAACGATGGAATGGATTTCATTGGTAACGCAAGTATCCAAGGGGAAGCTGGGAATGTCAAAGGAATACTGAATTGTTTTGGAACGGCGTTCCTGCTCTCTTTCCCATTGCCAAAATGGTGTTGTGAGATTGTTTTTGGGCCATATTGTGGTGTGTATGGTCGAGTTGGTTGACTTGCCTTCAGCCTTCAATTCTTCACTCGTCTTGCCGCCGTGTTTGCGGAGGAGGTCGGCGGTTTCCGTCAGGCTAAACCGGATGGCACACCGTTCGCTAGAGTCTCTTAATCTTGATGTTCCGAAAAAAAAGGTTGTTCGGTTCGCCGTGGTCCTGCAGGCCAATGTAGCCCTCGAGCGGCCGGTCTTTCATGGGCGTCTTATCCAGTTGGATATCGACAATTTTTTCGCTGTTCAGTTCCACCAGCAGGTGTTGGCTTTTGCAAGTGACAATCATTTGGTTCCATTCGCCGGGATTCTTGGACATGTTCTTTGAAGCGCCGACAGTGCGGATGATGCCGCCGTGGTCGTGGGGCCCCATCTTGCCCTTCTTTTTGGTTGAATCGAGAATCTGCGCCTCGATGCCGGATTGGACCGGGTTTTTCAAGTCTCCCACGCGGAAGAACACACCGCTGTTACCGCCGGGTGGATATTTGTATTCAACGTGCAGGACAAAGTCCTTGTACTTCTGCTTGCTCCAGAGATAGGCCCCGTAACGCTGCCACCCTTTTTCACCCGGGCGCGGTTGAATGAGCAGGGAGCCGTCCTTTTGCGGAAGCCAATTACCGGTGGTCTGCCAACCGGTCAAATCCTGGCCGTTGTACAGTTTTATCCAGTCTTTTTCCGCGGCGGAAACCAAGGGCGCTAGGCCGATGAGTGTAGTGAGCAATAATATTTTCATGGAGTCACGATTGTTGTGATAAGTAGTGATTTCATAGCGAGACAACAGTCATCCAGATTAGCGTAGTTTTCAAGGTGTTTTAACTGTTCCCGAGGATTGACCAGCCTTCATGCGGACCAGTCAACAAATGGGGTTCAGCGGTACACACGATTGCGGGGCGTCATTTCATATATTTCTTAATGAAAGGCAGAACGGCAGCGTGAGCAGCGCGAATGTCCTCGGGCTTGCCTCCCCCAAGGCCGTGCTCGCCGCCTTGGACGGAAATCAACCGGTGGGGAATGCCGTGTTTCTTGAATTCACGCGCCATGATGAGGCTTTGCTCATGCGGCACGTCGGTGTCTTTCGTGCCATGGATCATCAGAGTTGGCGGATAGGTGGGGGAAACGTTTACGGCGGGCATGAAGGGGGCAAATTTCTTGGCCTCACTTTCAGGAAATCCACTGACTTTCTCTGGCCAGATTCCGAGTTTTCGGCAGGTTCGATAGTATGTGCCTCCGTCGCCTTTGCGATCCCGGGAATTGGCCACCGGAGGCCCGGCTTCAATGACCGCCATTTCGGCAGGGGCCTGGCTTTTACCCTGATGCCGGGCATGCGGACTGGGTTCGCTGTACCAAGGTCCAATGAGGTCGCCGTATCCCCAGTAGGACACCAGCACCGTGGGCGGCGGCTGGACGCGGAAGCCGGTGGAGAAAGTCAGGTATCCACCGGCGGAGCCGCCGAGGACAGCGATCTTGGAAGTGTCTGCCTGAAATTTTTCACGGCCATTTTTCCGGATCCATTCAAAGGCATCCTCCACGTCCGAAATGATCTCCGGCAGCTTGGTTTCCGGGGCAAGCCGGTAATCAATGGAAACCACCACGTAACCCGCATGCAACAATTGCCGTCCCGGTCCAATGCCTTGACGTCCACCGTTGATCAGCGCCCCGCCATGGATCCATACCGCTAGGGGCCGAATCTTTTTATCCGCCGGTCGATTCGCGTCCAGTTTGATTTCCAAGTCCCCGACCTTTTTGTAGGTGAAGGTGGTCACGGTGGTCTTTTGTTCCTGGGCGAAGGCAGAGCCTGGGTTTAGGAGGAGGGCGCAAAGGAAAAACCCCAGCATGGACGCGATGTGTTGCATGAAAAAATGATAGGTCAGCCCCGCCATTTGCGCCAGCACGCAAAACAGAACACAGCTAGACCAACGCTTCACAGCAAGTGAACAACGAATTAAAACGATACATTTACCCTCCCCGCCAAGTGAGACTGGTTGGAGTTCAACCCTGGAAGAGTTGTATCCGGTCCTGCGGGCCACTCACTCGCTGGTTCCATAGAATTGTTTGGGGAAATCGGCCGGGCCGGAACGTTCCGGATGCCGCTTGGGGAACGTCGGTCCGCGGTCGGGGGCCAAGCGTAAATTCATCCCACCGCTTTTCGCCAACAACTCGAACAACCGCTTGTTCAGCTTGGCGACGGTTTCCTGATGTTCCGGCTCAAAGATCAAATTGGTCGTCTCGTCCGGATCGGCCTGCAGGTCATACAGTTCGTTGGTGTCCCACAATCCGTGGTAGCGGATGTACTTGAAGCGCTCGCCGCGCACCGCATGGATGGTCGGCGTGTGGGGATAGTTGCGCTCCCAAAAATACTCGTACAACACGAAGTCGCGCCACGGGATGTCGTTGCCCTTGGCCAATTGCCAAAAGCTGCGGCCATCCATGTGCCCGGGCGTCGAGAGCCCGGCCACCTCAAGCAGCGTCGGGCCAACGTCGATGTTGGCAATGACTTTCTTGATCACCGAACCGCCATTGATCACCTCCGGGCAGTGCATCAGGAACGGCACGCGCATCGATGCCTCGTAGGCGGTGCGCTTGTCGATCAAGCCTTGTTCGCCAAACTGAAATCCGTTGTCCCCCATGTACACGATCACCGTGGATTTCAGCAAATCCCTCTTCTCCAGCAGATCAAACAGGCGGCCGAGATTTTCGTCGACGGCCAACAATGCCTCGCAGTAGCGGATGTAATAGGCGTTCAGGTCGAAGTCCGACAGGTTGTAGGCGAAGTCCGTGCCGTGTCGACTGTTGCGCTGGTCCCGCAGCCAGCGCGGCTTGTTGCGAAAGTTTTTTCCACCCTTAGCAAACGTCTTCGGCAGGGGCAGCTTCTTGTTTTTGTAGCGGCCCTTGTGACGGTCCGCCGGCACGAAATCGGCGTGCACCGCCTTGTGCGACAGCGTCAGGAAAAACGGTTTGTCGCCGTTTTGCTCGCCCAGCCACTCCAGCGCGTAGTTGGTCAACTCGTCGGTGATGTAACCCTTCTGCGGAACGCGCTTGCCGTTGACGTTGAACCCGTCGTAGCTGTTTTGCGGCACCTTGCGACTCGTGCCGTGGCCGTCCGGCCAATACGTCCCCTGACCCTTGAAACTCACCCAGTGATTGTAGCCCGGCTGCGCGTGGTCGACGTTGCCGCCCATGTGCCACTTGCCGATGAACGCCGTTTCGTAACCAGCCGCCTGCATGTATTCCGGAAAAAAGATCAGCCCTTCCGGCAGCGGATTGTAATTGTCCACCACCTTATGATTGTGCGCGTACAGGCCGGTGACAATGCTGGCGCGGCTCGGCGAACAAAGTGACGTTGTGACAAAGGCATTCGGAAACCAGGCGCCGCCCCTGGCCATCCGATCGAGGTTTGGCGTCTCGAGAAACGGATGACCGGCAAAGCCCATCGCATCAAACCGATGATCGTCCGCCAGCACGAAAATGATGTTGCGCGGCGTCTCACCGGCGACGCGCGGAACGGTGCGTTTGTTTGCGGCACCAACACCCTGCGCCAAAAAACCAAGCGACCCAACAACGGCCGCCCAAACGGCCAAGCGCTTGGCCAAGCGTATCACTAAAAACATGCGCCGCACCATGCCAAGCCAAGCGAAGTCTTTGAAGATAATTCAACCCCCTAGGGTTATCGTCAGCCAGTAGACTACTTCCCTTCAGCTTTTAACTCTTTACCCGTCTTGCCGCCGTGTTTGCGGATTAGATTACTTGAGACGAACCAAGCGCAACGAATGCCAGGAAAAGAAAACTTGCGAGAAGACGCATCAGTCGATCAGTCCCCGTTTTACGCAATGATGTCGTGCACGACGTTGCCAAAGATGTCAGTCAGGCGAAAGTCGCGGCCGGCGTGGCGATAGGTAAGTTGCTCGTGGTCGAAGCCGAGCAGGTGCAACAGCGTGGCGTGCAGGTCGTGCAGGTGCACCTTGCCGCTGACGGGTCGGTAGCCGTGGTCGTCCGTTTCGCCATGGACGAAGCCGGGTTTCACGCCGCCGCCAGCCAGCAGGGTGCAAAAGCTTTCCTGCTGATGCTCGCGGCCGTGCTTGGCTATGGGCGAGGTGCCGGAGAGATCCTGGCTCCAGTACGTGCGGCCGAATTCGCCAGACCACACCACCAGCGTGTCCTTTAAAAGGCCCCGCCGCTTGAGGTCGCGGATGAGCCCGGCGATGGGTTTGTCGGCACCGCCAGCGCTATTGGGGAGGGCAGTGCGGATGTCGCCGTGGTGGTCCCAGCCGTCGATCGTCACCTGCACGAACCGCACGCCCGCCTCGCTGAGCCGACGGGCCATCAGGCAGGCGCGACCGTTTCGGTCGGTCTTGCTGTCGCCGATGCCGTACATCTCCTGCGTTTCCTTGGATTCACCGGAGAGATCAACCAGCCCGGGTGTTTCCGCCTGCATGCGGAAGGCCAACTCGAACGACTGAATGATGCCCTCCATTTGCGCGTCGGTTTTGACGCGCTTCAACAGCCGCTGGTTCATGCCCTGCAGAAAATTCAGCCGACGGCGCTGCGCCTCCGGCTTGGCGTCGGGGTCGCGCAGGTTCTTGATGGCGGGTTCGCGGTCATTGCCCGGCACACGCAACGGTGTGCCCTGATGCATCGCCGGCAGGAACGATGCGCTGTAGGTGCGCACATCGCCGGGCGGGTGAATGGTGATAAAGCTCGGCAGGTTTTCGTTCTCCGTGCCGAGGCCGTAGCTGATCCACGAGCCCATCGATGGTCGCGCTTCGGCGATGTGGCCGGTGTGAAACTGCAGCGCTGCCGGCGCGTGCGCCTTGTTGTCTGAAACCATCGCGCGCAGCATGCACAACTCGTCCGCGACGCCGGCCATGTTGGGCAGCAGGTCGGATAACATCAGGCCCGACTGCCCGCGCGGCCGCACCGGCGCAACCGGTGCCATGGGCAGGAACTTGGCCACGCCCACGCGAAGCTGCCCGTCGTCCCCCACCGGCGAGGCGATGGGCTTGCCGTGGTTTTGGGTGATGTAATCCTTCGGCGCAAACAGGTCACCCTGCGACGGGCCGCCGGCCATGAAGAGAAAAATGACGCGCTTGGCTCGCGGCGCAAAGTGCGGCGCACGGACGGCCAGCGGGCTCGCGCCACGAGCCATGCCGGTCACCATGCCACTCAAGGCCAGGCCACCAAAGCCGCACGCGGCGGACTGCAGTAATTGTCGGCGGGAAAGCTGTGTCGTGTTCATGTTCAAAGACGCATCAGGAATTCATTTGAGGCCAGCAGCGCATGGCACAACTCACTCCACGCACCTTCGCCCGCTTGCTTTAAAAACGCCGCTGCCTCGCGCTGTTCCTGCGCGGTAATGGGTCGGTTCAGTAGCGACAGCCAAAGGTATTCTAGTCGCTTCGCATCGTCGGCCGTCTCCTTTTTCATTCGCGCAGCCAGGGCGGCCACGTGTTTTTTTACCTCAGGGCTGTTCATCAAGAATAACGCCTGTGTGGGCACCGCCGTGATGGCGCGTTGGCCAGTGAACTCCGACGGCTGCGCGAAGTCGAACACGTTGCGTAGTTCAGCTGGACCCGGCTGCGCGGCGGAGCGGATGATCGGCAGGTAAATGGTTCGCTCGAACTCCTGTCCCGGCCGCCATTTTCGCAGGCTGAACGACGGTGGATTCACATTCTTCGGGTCGATATTGTTCACGTTCTCCTGGAACTCCAACGGTAGAGCCGGTCCGCCGGTGGAGGGCTTGAGTTTGCCGCTGGTGAAAATCATTGCGTCGCGCAGTGCCTCGGCATCGAGTCGGAAGCGGTTCATCCGCCAGAGCAGGCGGTTGTCGGGGTCGGTCGCGTGATTGCGTTCATCGTGCGCGCTGCTGAGTCGATACGTGCGGCTGAGCACCAGCGAGCGAATAAGCCGCTTTTGCGACCAGCCTTCGCGCATGAAACGGTCGGCCAAAAAATCGAGCAGCGCCGGGTGCGACGGCCGTTCGCCGGGCAACCCGAAGTAATCGACCGTGCGGACCAGTCCTTCGCCGAAGAGCTTCTGCCAGGTGCGGTTCACCGCCACGCGCGCGGTCAGCGGGTTGTCGCGGCCGGCCACCCAGTCGGCCAACTCGCGCCGGCCACTTTGGTCCCGCGGGATTTCCGGCCGCGCGCTGGAGGCCACATGCAAAAAGCCGCGCGGCACTACTTTGCCCAGTGCGCGTGGGTTGCCGCGGATGGTGATTTTCATGTCGCCCGGTTTCTCGACATCCCGCACGCCATGCGCCCTCGGCACGCTAGGCGCGAAAAATTCCGCGTGCGTGATTTCCTTGTCCAACTTCACGATGCAACCGGCCTTTTCGTCACGCTCCTTCGTGAGCTTGCCGCGCTCCTCCTTGGGCAGGTCCTTCTTTTTAAGCTGATCGTCCAACTCAGCCTTGCGTTTCCTCGCCGCCTCGCGCTCGCCTTTCAGCTTGGCGAGTCGATCCGCATGGGCCTTTTCGTGTTTGTCGCGCTCCGCCTTTTGCGCCTCGGTCTCCGGCAGTTCAATGACATTCACATCGCTCCACACGCCGCGCTTGGTTTTATACACCGTCGACGTTCCGCGAAAAAATCCGGCCATCGCGTAATAATCGCCCTGTGTGATGGGATCAAACTTGTGGTCGTGGCAGCGCGCGCAGCCAATCGACATGCCAAGGAACGCCTTGCCCGTTTTCTGGAGTTGCTGATCGACGATGTCCACATGCAACTTCGCCTTGTCGGCCTCGACAATCTCGATGTCGCCCAGCACGAGAAAGCCGGTCGCCACCAGGTTCGCCGCGCGTTCCTCCACCGTCTTGTGCGGCAACAGGTCGCCGGCAATCTGCTCGCGAATGAACCGGTCGAATGGCTTGTCGTTGTTGTAAGCGTCGATGACGTAATCGCGATAGCGCCACGCGTGCTCGGCGAAGACATTGTTCGAGGTGCCGATTTGGTCCGCATATCCCACAAGGTCCAGCCAATGCCGCGCCCACCGTTCGCCAAACGCCTGCGAAGCCAATAGCCGGTCGACTACTTTCTCACGCGCCTGCGTCGACTGGTCCGCCTCAAACACGCGAATCTCCTCCACCGTTGGCGGCAGTCCGGTCAGGTCAAAACTCACCCGCCTCCGCCAAGTGAAACGATCTGACTCTGCCACAGGGCGAAGCCCCTTCTGCTCGAGCCGGTTTAAGATGAAACGGTCAAGGTCTCCCAACGGCCAGGCCTTGTCGTGCACTTTTGGGGGTTTGGGGTTGGCAACCGGCTTGAAAGCCCAATGAGTCTTCTCCGCACCGAAAACCACAGCACAGGCAAACGCCAATAGGATCCCCCCTGTACGAATAATTTGCCCGCAACTTTTCAAATCGAGAGAATTTTTCCAACCAACTGGAGAATTGTCAAATTAACAGGGGGGCACAAGGGCAAAATGGGGCATTCCGTAAATTATTGAATCAGGTCTCCGCCCCGCCGCCGGTTCTGAGGACGATTCTGGTTTTGCAGGTTCGGCAACTGGTTCAGCGGGTTCGGCTTCTACTGGAGGAGTCGACTATTGCGACTCCCCACACCCCACCAACAGCACGGCTGCGATTGTTGTGATTAGGAGGTGTTTCATATCATGGAAAACGTTATCCCTATCGATTAGATTACTTAGTAAACTTAGCAAGCACCTGCATCCCTTCCTCTAGAAATTGACTCAACTTGTTTGGGCTGATTCGCTCGTTTAACCGATAAAAAAGCATTTGATTGGCTCCGCCTTCCACACTTAATCCAGGCTTAGATTCAAAGAAGTCTAGTAATTGTTCATTAAACAAATTACGGACCGATTCCTCTGGATTTCCCTGAAGTAAATAATCATTTGAAAACTTTGGGTGACTGGAAAAATCAATGTCTTGCAGATCGTAAATTTGATGAAATTTTTTTTTCTGGACGCAAAACAAATTGAGGCAAATCAAGTTTAGATGAACAAAAGTAAACTACTGATTGCTTATACTCTGTAGCGTAACTAACTCCTCCACCAGCACCGGAACCACCTCCTCCACTGAAACTACCTCCTCCACCAATCTCAAAAGTAAAGTCAAAGAAAGCTAGTTCAGTTTCCTTATCTTCTTGATGAAGCATATTGGTAATCTTAGACTTTGAATTCATGGAAAAAAGATAAAAGTATTCTAGATAATCATAAAGTGAATCATCCCCTTTGGGATAAAAAGGAATATTTAAATCATTTGCTGTTTCTTTAAGATTCTTACTTCTCTTTAGCTGCGGCCACCAAAAAAAGTAAAAAGCTATTAACCCAAGAAATATTATAAACAAAACCTCTTGAATTAAACTTGACATGAAAATTAGTTAATTAAGAAAAGAGAGGTGTTTCATTTCCCTTCAGATTTCAATTCTTTAGCTGTCTTGCCGCCGTGTTTGCGGAGTAGGTTGGGGTCAGGGAATCACCCCTGCCGAGGACTATTTTGATTG
>QOAX01000294.1 GCA_003972865.1 Verrucomicrobiota bacterium
ATACGGATGGTGTTCTGCTGGTTGGTGGGAAAGGCATTCACGATACGGTCGATGGTCTTGGCAGCGCCTGTCGTGTGGAGCGTGCCAAACACCAGATGCCCCGTCTCCGCCGCGGTAATGGCCGCCTCGATCGTCTCCAGGTCACGCATCTCACCCACCAGAATGATGTCCGGATCCATCCGCAGGACGCGCCGCAGCGCCTCGCCGAAGCTGGGCACGTCCACGTACACCTCGCGCTGGGTAATTATGGCGGCCTTGTGGTTGTGATAAAACTCAATGGGATCTTCAACGGTGACAATATGGGCGTCATCCCGTTCCATGTTGATGATGTCAATCATGGAGGCCAGCGTGGTGCTTTTGCCAGAGCCTGTTGGGCCGGTACACAGGACCATGCCACGCGGCTTGTACAACAACTCCCTCACTGAGGGCGGCAGGCCAATCTGCTCGAGCGTCAGTAGCGTTGTCGGTATCTGCCGCAACACCACTGCGAATCTTCCCCTCTCCTTGAACACGCTCACCCGGAATCGGGCCAGCTCACCAAACGCAAAGGCAAAGTCCGCCCCGCCACGCTCCCGCACCTGCTGGACATTCTCGTCGGAAGTGATGGAACGCATCAGCTCCTCAGCCATCTCATCCGTGAGAGCCGGGCCATCCACCTTCTGCAAAATACCGTGCATGCGGATCACGGGGGGCACCCCCACCCGGATGTGAAGATCGGACGCCCCCTCCTTCACCACAAGGTGCAATAAATCTGACATTACATAGGACATAGCTATCTCAAAAAAACCGGTCAACTCTCGTCACCCACCGTGACACGCAAGACCTCATTCGGCGTGGTCATGCCGGCGACCGCCTTGCGGGCGCCATCCTCCCGAAGCGTGCGCATGCCGACTTCACGGGCACGCTTGCGCAACTCTGTGGACGTGACCCTGTTGACGATCATCTTTCGGCTTTCATCGTCCACAACGAACACCTCGAACAAGCCAAACCGGCCCTTGTACCCGGTGCCGGTGCATTTGTCGCAACCCTCCCCGGCCTTGAAATTGGGATCCTTGATGCTTTTCGGGTCGAGGCCAAGCGCCAGCAGTTCGCTTTCCACCGGCTCGGCCGGGCCCTCGCATTTCGGGCAAATCTTCCTCACCAGGCGCTGCGCCATGAGGCAACGGGTGGCCGAGGCGATCAGGAACGGCTTCACGCCGATATCGGTCAGGCGGGTCACGGCCGATGGCGCGTCGTTGGTGTGCAGCGTGGAGAAAACCAGGTGACCGGTCAGCGACGCATTAATCGCGATGGTGGCCGTCTCGAAGTCACGAATCTCGCCCAGCATTACCACATTCGGTGCCTGCCGCAACATTGCCCGGAGCGCGTTGGCAAAGGTCAGGTCCACCGCCGTGTGGACCTGCACCTGGTTGATGCCCTCGAGCAGGTACTCGACCGGATCCTCGACGGTGATGATCTTGCGATCCGGCTTGTTGATGTAGTTCAGGCAGGAGTACAGGGTGGTGGTCTTGCCTGAGCCGGTCGGCCCGGTGACCAGCAGGATGCCGTCGGGCAACTGGATCAGGTCCTCGAATGTGCGCTGGTCATCCGCCAGGAAGCCCAACTGGCCAAGGCCAAGTTTCAGCCCCTCCTTGTCCAGCAAACGCATGACGATGCTCTCGCCGTGCGTGGTCGGAAGGCAGTTGACACGCAGATCGATGGTTTTGCCACCCACGTTGGCCTGGATGCGACCGTCCTGCGGGATTCGTTTCTCGGCGATGTCCATATCGGACATGATCTTGAGGCGGCTGATCACCGAGGCCTGTAACCGTCTCGGCGGCGCCTTCTGCTCGTGGCAGACACCGTCGACCCGATAGCGCATCCGGAACCGCAACGCCAGGGGCTCAAGATGAATATCAGACGCACCCATCCGGAACGCCTCCACGATCATGGTGTTTACCAGCTTGATGATCGGTGCGTCTGCATCGACTGCATCCGCATCCTCCTCCACCGTCACTTCCCCAAGGGTGCTGACCTGCACCTCCCCCTCGGTGATGTCCTGGATCAGTTTGCTGACGGTGTCGTCTCCCGACGACCCGTAATACTGCTTGAGGGCGCCTTCGATCTCCTCCTCATCGGCCACACTGATCTTCACCTCCTTGTTCAGCGCCTGGCCAAGCGCATCAATCGCATCCAGATCCGAGGGATCGGACATCGCCACCGTGACGCTCAGGTCATCCTGGTACAGCGGCACGACCTTGTACTGGTGCGCCACGGACCGGGGCACGGAGGAGATGACTTCGTCCTCGATCGACTGTTCGGCGAGGTCGACAAACTCCGCACCGTATTGCGCCGCCTTGGCCTGTGAGACCTGGATCGCCATGACCACGCCCTTGGTGATGAGTGTGTCCACAACCCCCTCCCCGCTGGACATGGCCTCGTCCTCGGCGAGCGCACGCTCCTCGTCCGTCACCACCCCCATCTCGGTCAGTGTTTCCAGTAAATAGTCGTCTCGTGCAGACACAGTCTTAAATCAAACAGCCATCAACCCCGAAAGCGCGGGCAGCCTATCCTCATCGGAAGCAAAGTAAAAGCAGACAAAAAAACTCCAGGCAGAAGCCATGCACCTTGAAAAGGGCGGAAAGGGCTACCCGAAGCTCCCCCGTCAGCCAAGTCTTAATTCATCTTTCTGTCCAGCCGACGTCATGCGGCCCGGCCCGGCCGGCCCCGGGCAGGCATGTCCGGATTGCCTTCGGGGGCCAAATTCGCCACTGTCTCCCAAGCCGCGCTTGGCCAAGCTCCTGCCAAGCCACACGCATGGAGACTCCTCTGCAGCTGGTCATCGGGATTGATGGTGGTGCCACTTACAGCCACGGCGTGGCGGCAACACACGACGGCCGGGTGCTCGCGGTCGTCCACTCCGCGTCGATGAACTTCACCGGCTCCTACCAAAAGGAGGTCCGTCGGCGCGTAAACGAAATCCTCCGCGACCTCGAGCTTCAGCTCCCCTTCTCCAACGAATTCACCCATTACGCCGTTTCCGCAGCCGGCATCTTCAACGAGGCCACAACCGAGCAGAAGGAAAAGCTCTGCGGAAAAATCCATCCCTGGAAACGGACCCGCCTCGTGGGTGACTCCGTCGCCGCCTTTCAAGGCGCAACGCTTGGCCGGCCCGGCGTGCTGGTCATTTGCGGAACCGGCACCAGCATCATTGTCTGCAATGAGGATGGGGAGTTCACGCAACTCGGAGGATGGGGGCCGCTGCTCGACGACGTTGGCAGCGCTTACTGGATCGCCGTGAAATGCATCCGGGCCGCCATTGCCGAGTTTGAGCAAACCGGCCCCGGGACCTCTATCACACGCGCTCTTTGCGACTGGTACGAAGTCAAAAACGTGCAGGGCTTGATCCCGGTGATTTATCATCCCGAGTTTACACGCGACAAATTCGCCATTCTCGCCTCCAAGCTGGACATGGAAATCGGGAACGCCGACCCGGTGTATCAGCAAATCTGCAGCGAAGCCGGCCAAGCCGTCGCCAGCCTCACCATCCAGGCCGTCGAAAAGTCCGGCCTGCAAGCCTCGCCGCTGCCGTTGTTCTATTCCGGCGGCGTGCTCCTTTTCAACCGAACGGTGATGACATCCTTCGAGGAAACCGTTCGCGGGAAGTTCAGCGTGATGCTCAGCCAGCCCCGTCTGCCGACCGTGCTCGGCACAGTCATGCTGGCCCTGCGGGACACCGGGGTGGAAATCACCGACACACTCGTCGGGCAACTCGACACGACCTACAAAAACGTCGACGAGCTCGTCTCCAGTTGATACCG
The DNA here is from genome assembly GCA_003972865.1 of Verrucomicrobiota bacterium. Classification (GTDB taxonomy): domain Bacteria; phylum Verrucomicrobiota; class Verrucomicrobiia; order Limisphaerales; family UBA1096; genus UBA1096. The sequence goes on from QOAX01000294.1 coordinate 3,801, forward strand.
CGCAGCGGGGCGAAAACCTCTCCTCCCCCCGCTCAGCTCGCCTCCTCGTACTCGATTCCCTCCTCCCAATCCCCGACCTTCAGGATGCTCCGGACCTTTCGCCTCTCGTAACGGTGTTTCTTTGCCTTACCCGGCTGGGTTAGCGCTTGGTGAAAGGGATGCTCCTCGCTGACGAGGGCGGAAACGACATCGGTTTTCTTTTTCATCAAGGTTAATGGATGTGTGGAAGAAACCGTCGGGGAAAGAGCGGCAAAACCACCCTGGCTTGAAGCAAGCCACTCCCCTGCATGTATCAGGTCATACATAACGAACGGTCACAAACTTCGACCCCTTCGCCGGGGCAGGCGTTCGAAAAAATCAGGAAGAAAATTGGAACGCCTCCGAGCGCCACTCGTCAAGTGATTTCGCCGCAACAAGTTCCAACCTCAACCCACAAAAAGCCGCCTTCACCTGGCCGGGTACACCCCCTTGGCCGGATCGATCGAATTGCGCTCGAGATAAACCGTGACCCAACTGCCCAGTCACATGCCACCATTCTTGCCCAGCCACTGCCAGGGGGCGAAGTTGTGCAGCTTGATTTCTGCGCGGTTCGATCGGTACTCGATGACGGTCAGGCTGGCGAAGTCCACTTCGAAGCGATCCATTTTTGAGAACGGTTCGTCGAGCAGCAGCGCAAGGAGCATCCGAATCACGCCGCCGTGGCACAGGACGAGCACGTCCTGCCCTGCCCCTTCGTCCATCATATGCTCCAGACTGCCTCGAATGCGCGACTGGTACCCGTCCATCGGCTCGGCCTCGGCGACGTCGCCGTTCTCCAGATGCACGAGCCAGTCCTCGGCATCCACGCCGAATTTTTCCTGTATCTCGTGCCACTTGTGTCCGGTCCAGACTCCGAAATCGACCTCGCGCAAGTCCTCAATCACTTGGGCTTCGCGGCCAAGCGCGTCGAGCAGCGGCTTGGCTGTCTGCCGCACCCGGACCATCGGGCTGCGGTAAATGCGATCGAACGTGCGACCGTTCAAAAACTTGGCCAAGCCCTTGGCCTGCTCGTGGCCAACTGGCGACAGTTCCATGTCGATCTGGCCTCCGAACACCTCGTGGTACGCCTCGTCCACCTCGGCGTGGCGGACGAGGTGCAGCCGGGTCGCTTTCTCCCTGCTATACATGATGCCCGCCTGCCCTTAGCCCTCGGCGATGGCCGCCTTTTGCAACTCCAGCAGCTCGGCGATCCCCTTTCGTCCGTGCGCCAGCATGGTGGCCAGTTCGCCGTCGCTGAAGGTGTTCTTTTCGCCGGTTCCCTGCAACTCGATGAACTCGCCGTTGGCGTTCATCACGAGGTTCATGTCCACCTCGGCGGCGACGTCCTCGACATAGGGCAAATCCAGAATGGACACGCCGTTCACCACGCCGACACTCACCGCGGCGACCGGCGAAACCACCGGGTTGCAATCCAGCAACCCGTCAGCCTGAAGCTTGGCCAGGGCCAGCGACAGGGCAACGTAGCCACCGGTGACCGACGCCGTGCGCGTGCCGCCGTCGGCCTGGAGGACGTCGCAGTCGATCCAGATCGTACGCGAGCCAAGCTTGATCAGGTCCACGGCAGCCCGCATCGAGCGGCCAATGAGGCGCTGGATTTCCTGTGAGCGTCCGTCGATCTTGCCCTTGGTGATGTCACGCCGTTTGCGGTCAAGCGTCGAGTAAGGGAGCATCGAGTACTCGGCAGTGAGCCAACCTCCCTCGACGTTCTGCATCTTCATCCAGCGCGGCACCGATTCCTCGACGGTGGCGCTGCAGATGACGCGGGTGTCGCCCCACTCGATCAGCGTCGAGCCGGTGGCGTACGGGGCGATGTTGTTTTTGAAAGTAACCGTTCGGAGCTGATCCACCGCGCGACCGTCCGGTCTTTGATTTGTGCTTGAGTCTCCCTCGCTCATGACCGCGCAAGCTACCGTCACCCGGACGGCAACTCAATCCCGATCGCGCATATCAGTGATAATGACGCGGATGATCCCCACCGACATCGCGGTACTTGGTCGCGAACTCAATGCAGGCTCCGGTGTCGAGCTGGCCGGTGCAACCCCGGAACATCTCCTGCCAAGGCGTTTGATGCCGAAGTTCCGGTGCCGTGTAATTTTCACGCCGGTTGGCCAAGGTCTCGTTAGACACCTGCAAATCGACCCGGCACTCGTTGAGGTCCACCCGCACCTTGTCGCCGGTCTCGAGCAGGGCCAAATTCCCGCCCGCCGCCGACTCGGGAGCAATGTTCAAAATACTCGGGCTGGCCGAGGTGCCGCTTTGCCGGCCGTCGCCCATCGTCGGCAGCGTGTGAATGCCCTGTTTCAAAAGCCCGTCCGGCGGCTGCATATTCACCACTTCGCCGGAGCCGGGATAACCAATCGGCCCGCAGCCGCGAATCACCAGCATGCACGAGTCGTCGATGTCCAGCGACGGATCGTTGAGGCGCTCGCGATAATCCTCCGGCCCCTCAAACACAATCACACGCGACGTGAACACATTTTCATTCCCCGGCTCGGCCAAATACCGCGCCCGGAACTCGTCGCTGACGACACAGGTCTTGATCAGCGCCGCATCAAACAAGTTGCCACTCAACACCAAAAAGCCGGCCTTCTCTTTCATCGGTTTTTCGTAGGCGTAAACCACCTCGCGATCCGGTTCCGGCACGTCCACCTGGTTTTCGGCCACCGTATTGCCGCTCACGGTCAACGCGGCGCCGTGAATCCGCCCGGCGCCGAGCAACTCGCGAACCACGCCCGGGATGCCGCCCGCACGATGGAAGGCCTCGCCAAGGTACTTGCCGGCCGGCTGGCAGTTGACGAGCAACGGCACGTCGTAGCCGATGTCCTGCCAATCCTGCAGGCTCAACTCAACGCCCAAGTGCCGCGCGATGGCCGTTAGGTGAACGGGACAGTTCGTGGAACCGCCGATGGCTGTGTTGACGACGACGGCATTCTCGAACGCCTCGCGGGTCATCACTTTGCTCGGCGTCAAATCTTCGTGAACCATGTCCACAATTCGTTTGCCGGTGCGGTACGCCATCTGGCCGCGCTCGCGATACGCCGCCGGGATCACCGCACAACCCGGCAACGACATGCCCAACGCCTCGGCGAGTGAATTCATCGAGAGCGCTGTCCCCATCGTGTTGCAGTGGCCGACGCTGGGCGACGAGGCGGCCACTTGGTCGAGCAATTCCTCGAAGGTGATTTTGCCTTCGGCCATCTGCTTGCGCCCCTCCCAGACCATCGTGCCAGAGCCGGCCAACTCGCCGTTGTACCAGCCGTCGAGCATCGGGCCACCGGACTGCACGATCGCCGGCAGGTTCATCGTCGCCGCCGCCATCAGGCAGGCCGGCGTGGTCTTGTCGCACCCGGTCGTCAACACGACGCCGTCGAACGGATAACCGTGCAGCACCTCGACAAGCCCCAGGTAGGCCAGGTTGCGGTCAAGTGCGGCGGCCGGGCGGCGGCAACTCTCCTGAATCGGGTGCACTGGGAACACAAACGGAATCCCCCCGGCGTCGCGGATGCCGGCCTTGACGCGCTCGACTGTCTCAAGATGCCCACGGTTACACGGCGAAATATCGCTGCCGACCTGGGCAATGCCAATGATCGGCCTGCCGGCGCGCAACTCCTCCGGCGTGATGCCGTAGTTCAGAAACCGCTCGATGTAAATGATCGTGCCATCCGGATGCGCCGGATTGTTGAACCACTCCTCACTGCGAAGCCGCTTGGTTGCTTTTTCAGAATCACTCATGCGCTTGGAAGCGTAAAGCATCACGCCCCGTTTGCCAGCACGGAGCTTGGCTTGGGGAGCGTACGCGCCTTCGTGTGCGGATTCCGGCGCCCCGCCGGAATCGTTCAGGCCAGCATCCAACCATGCCTTGGGCGGGGCGCCCAAGGTGGCACACTAGGCGCGAACTCACTCCTGCGCTTGGCCAAAGGTTGGAACTTGCCAAGGCCCGCGCTCTCGTTGACATTGCCGCGAATGTTCAGCCTCGCGGGAAAGAACGCCGCCGTGACAGGCGCGGGATCGGGGATTGGGCAGGCGATCGCTGTCGCCTTGGCCAAGCAGGGCGCGTTCGTCGATGTGCTCGAAATCAACGACGAGGCCGCCGCGGAGACGGTTGAGCAGATCCGCTCCGCCGGTGGCCAAGCGGAGGCCACGGCGTGCGATGTGTCGAATCACGACCAAGTGCAGGATATTTTTGACAAGCTTGCCAGCGACCGCAGCGGCCTGGATTGCCTCGTCAACAACGCCGGCATCGCGCACGTCGGTAACATCACAAACACCAGCGAGGAGGATTTCGACCGCGTGATGAGCGTGAACTTGAAGGGCGTGTTCAACTGTCTCAAGGGCGGCGTCCGGCAGATGCTCAAGAGCGGCGGCGGCACGATCGTCAACATCGCCTCGACGGTGGCGACGATGGCGATCAACGATCGCCTGGCCTACAGCACCAGCAAGGGCGGCGTGCTCGCAATGACCTACTCGGTGGCCAAGGATCACCTGCACGACAACATCCGCTGCAACGCCATCTTGCCGGGCCGCATCCACACGCCGTTTGTCGACGGATTCATTGCGAAGAACTACCCGGACAACCAGGCGGAGATGTTCAAGAAACTTTCCGAGTATCAGCCGATTGGCCGCATGGGCACACCGGAGGAAGTCGGCGCGATGGCGGTGTTCCTCTGCAGCGATGAAGCGTCGTTCGTCACCGGCTGCCCCTTCCCCGTCGATGGCGGGACGATGTACGTTCGGTGATTCACCAGAAATGTCGAGACTCTCCCCCAACGTCGCCCTGAACGCCGAAATGCTGCTGCAGAAAGCTGCCGCACAAACCGGCCTGTCCGACTTCGGCGATGACGCATTCCGCGAGCCATACGAATTGCTACTCCGCTCGTTGCGGGACGAGGCACGACTCAACACGCAGGGCGTGATCATGTTGCAACGCACGATCCTGCGACTGTTAGCGAACCGGTTGCGAACCGAAGAGGCCTTTACCGCACACCCCGAAATGGCGGAAACGCCCATCGAGAGGCCGCTGTACATCCTGGGCTTCCCCCGGACCGGCACGACGCTGCTGCACAACCTGCTCGCCTGCGACCCGGCCTCGCGCTGGCTGAGGCTGTGGGAGGGGTTGCACCCCGCACCCGCGCCGGAGTCGCTGGACGACGATCCGCGAATTGCGCAAACGGAGGAATTTGTCACCGGTTTTGAAAAAATCGCACCCCGCCTTGCGCGCGCACACAAGCTCAATGCCACCGGGCCGGAGGAATGCCTGTGGCTCATCGAGCACACGTTCGCCGATTTTATTTTTGAGCTGAGAGCAAACATCCCGAGTTACTCCAAATGGCTTGCCGAGCATGAGGCCGATGCCGTGTGGTACCGCTACTACCGCCGCCAACTCCAGATGCTCGGCTGGAAATGCCGGGGCAGCCACTGGGTCTGCAAGGCGCCACGCCACCTCCCGGGGCTGAGCGGGTTGCTGAGCATCTTCCCGAACGCCCGGATCGTGCAGATGTATCGTGGCGCGGAAAGCGTCCTGCCGAGCATTTGCAGCCTGTGCGAGATCACAAGAAGCGCAGCCAGCGACGTCGTGGACAGGGCAGCCATCGGAACGCATTGGCATCAGCGTCTGCTCGAGGTCGGCAGGCGCTCGGCTGAAGTTCGCGCCGCCGCCGATGCGAAGCAGTTTCTCGACGTGCAATACGACGACCTCGTGGCAGACCCCATCGGCACCGTGCAGCGCATTTACGAGTACCACTGTTACGACTACTCCGATGAATTTGAAAACCGGATGAAACGGTGGCTGCCCGACAACCAACGGCACAAGCACGGCACGCACCGCTACTCGCTGAGGGAGTACGGGCTGGACGCCGAGACCGTGCGAACCGATTTTGCAGGAACAGAAAAATGAAAAACGACGAACTGACAAAGGCATGGGCAACGCTAACCGGGCAACTGGCGAACGCGGCGGAACAGGTGGACGCATTGAGCGAGGGTCACGACCCCACGGTGCGTGCCGAGGGCTATCGTTTCCTTACGCGCATCCTGGTCGCCATGACGGAATTTCAGGTGGAACAGGATGCGGACGCCCCGAGCCTCGTGCAGATCATGTCGCCGATCCGGAAGTTTTTCGTGGACAACCCCGACACCCTCTATCACCGGGCCACCTTGAATCCGGCCCTGCGCTACCGCATCCACGGCCGGCGCGGAGAGGAGTTGTACCTGGCCTTTTGCCTGTACGGCTTGCGCGGCCGGACCAACTGCATCCTGGCCAACGTCTGCGATGCTGACATGGAGTTTGACGATGACGGCCGCTTCGAGTTGGTGCTTTCCGCCGAGCGACCCGACGGCGTGAAAAACTGGGTTCAACTGGACAACATCGCTCGCACGCTGGTGACCCGGCAGTACTTCACTGATCTCCGGCAAAAACCGGCTGAGTTGAACATCGAGTTGCTCGATGACATCGCACCGCCGCCAGCCCCTACGGTGGAGGGAATCACGCACCGTTTGCGGGCGTTGAGCCAAAGCCTGTCGCGCACGTTCAAATCCACGCAACTGGCCTCGGAGGCGTGGATGAAACAGCCGAACACGGTGAGCATCGACAGCACCGTGGAGGGGCTCGACAGCCTGTTCCCCACGCCGGACAACGAGTACGTCGGCGGGTGGTACAAACTGGTGGGAGACGAGGCGCTTGTCATGGAGGGGCGCGCGCCTGAGTGCCGTTATTGGTCCGTGCAATTGTGCAGTCGCTGGCTCGAGTCGCGCGATTTCTCGAACCGGCAAATCATACTGAACCATTCGGAGGTGAAACTGGAGGCGGACGGCTCGTTTCGCATCGTCGTGACGCACCGCGACTTTGGCGAAGCAAACCAACTGGACACAGCCGGGCACCGCGAAGGGGGCGTCATCTTTCGCTGGCTGCTGCCAAGCAGCGAATGGAGCCAGCCGGAGTTTCGCGTCGAGAAACTTTAGGCAGCCAAGCGCTTGGCCAAGCGCGGGAGGTTAATCCGAGAACAGGTACTCGAGGTCGTTCGTGGTCAGGCCCTTGGCGAAGCCGTCGTCACCGAGAACGTCGGAAATCGTCTTGGCCTTTTGCTGCTGCAGATCCCAGATTTTCTCCTCGACGGTGCCAGGCGAAATCATCTTGTAGGCGTTCACGGTGGCGGTCTGGCCGATGCGGTGGGTCCGATCGATCGCCTGCGCCTCGACGGCAGGATTCCACCACGGATCGTAAATGACCACGTAACTGGCGCTGGTCAGGTTGAGGCCGGTGCCGGCCGCCCGCAGGCTGAGCAGGAATACCGACGGCGATTCGGACTCCTGAAAAGCGTTCACGACGTCCTGCCTATTCTTGGTTTCGCCGGTCAACAGGTAGGTCGGCATCTCCCGATCCTCGCATTGTTTCTCGAGGATCCGGAGCATCCGTACAAACTGGCTGAACACCAGCACCTTGTGCCCCTCCTCAAGCAGCGGCTCCACCAACTCGAACAGCGTGTCCATCTTGCCGGACTCCGTGTCGCTGCCGACGAGTGCGGGGTGGCAGCAGATCTGGCGCAGGCGGGTCAGCGCCGCGAGCACGTGCATTTTGCTCTTGGCGACACCCTTCTGCTGGACCGCCTTCATGACCTGCTCGCGGCTGCGTTTCAACTCGGCGAGGTAGAGTTTGCGCTGCTCCTCGGGCAGCTCGCAGTCGAGCCGTTGCTCGATGCGCTCCGGCAGATCCTTGGCCACCTGTTTCTTCACGCGGCGCAGCAGCAGCGGCCGCAGCTTGGCCGAGAGTTTTCGGCGCCCGATGCGGGCGGCGCTCTCATCTTTTTCCGCTCCCCGCAAATCGTAAACCTGGCTGAAATGCTCCTGGTTGCCGAGGTAGTTGGGTTGCACGAAATCGACGATGCTCCAGAGGTCGAGCATTCGGTTCTCGATCGGCGTGCCGGTCAGGGCCAGCTTGTGGTCGGCGCTGAGTTCCTTGACCGACTTGGTCACCTGCGCGCCGGGGTTCTTGATGAACTGCGCCTCATCGAGCACGATGGCACGGAAGGCGAACTTGCCCAATTCGTCGAGATCGCGCCGCAGGATGGAGTAGTTGGTGACCACGATGTCGTGGTCCGGGATTTGTTTGCGCAGGTTGTGCCGCGCCTGGCCACTCTCCAGGACCAGCACCTTCATGCTGGGTGTAAACCGTTCCGATTCACGACGCCAGTTGTGCAAGACCGAGGCCGGGCAGACAACCAGAGCCGGCTTGGTCCTGGCATTCTTCCGGCGACTTGTCTTTAGCCACTTCAGCCAGACGAGCGTCTGCAGCGTCTTGCCCAGGCCCATGTCGTCGGCGAGGATCCCACCCAGCTTGAGCTTGGCCAAGTGGCAGAGAAAACTGAAGCCATCGACTTGGTACGGCCGCATCTCCGCGCAGATCCCATCCGGCAAATCCGTGGACTCGACCCCCTCGAACTCATCAAGCCGGCCGCGCAACTGTTCCAGCTCCGCCGACGGGACGAACTTGGCCAAGCCGTCCTCGTCGAGATGGGCGGCCTGCTCGATCCCGATCTTTTGCTCGACCGCGGATAAGCCGTCCACTCCAAGGTCCGCCATGGCTTCCTGTGCGTCCTGAACCGCCTTTTGGTCCAGGTGCACCCAGCCGGCGTCCGGGAGGTTGACAAAGTTGCCGCTGGCTACGGCAAGCTGCTGGAGGTCGCGCTCCGTCAACTTCATCCCCTCCTCCTCCCACTCGGCGGAGACGGAGAGCCAGTCGATGCCGCTGCCGCGAACGATCAACTTCGGCTTGAGCCGCTTGGGCTGCAGGAAGAGCCGCTTGAACTCGGTGTCGCCGAGGTACTCGGCCTCCGGCTTGTCCGGCCAGGCGGCGTGCAGGCTTTCGAGGAAAAGCGGGTTGGCATCCCCTACCCAAAGGCCCGGTTCCGGGGTGAACCAGTCCAGTCGTTGAAGCCACCCGACGGCCAACTCCAGCCGGTCGTCATCGAGCACCTCAGGCTTATTCGCCTTCTGCCTGCCGGATTTTTCCGGAACCCACTCGTGGCCGTTCCACTGCCAGAGGCTCTTGTCTGATTCACTCTTGGCCAGAAGCTTCAGGCGGATGGTGTCGGTGGCCATTTCAAACACAAACCGCGGTGTCGCCTTGTGGGTCTTGCAGAGCTGCTCCCAGTTGACCCCGTTGGTGGTGCTGATTTTGCGCAGCTTGGTGAGCAGGCGGTGTGTCAGCTTGGAGACCGGGGCCTTTTGCATCTTTGCCCAGTTCCCCAGCACATCCTGCGAGGGGGAGTTGCGCAGGAGGAACACCTCGCTTCCGATCAGCGCCAGCGCCGGTTCACCGGCGAAAAAGCGCACGTCGGACATGGCGCAGGTTTTCCTGCCGGGCAGGATCACCTCGTGGGTGAAATACAGGTTGGACTTTGCCTTTTCCAGGTGCGGCTCCATCTCGATGATCCGGCCCAGGAACTCGATCGGTTTCTTTTCCCCCTCGAGATCAATTCGGCCGGATTTCCCCCACTGCACCAGCCACTTCAGCAACTCGGCGCCATCCAGCGGGATCAGCTCCGCCTCCGTGTCATAGTCATGCCTGACCCCGGAAGACCAGCGGATGAACGACCAGTCATCAACCGGAAACAATTCCTGCTCGTGGGCGGCACGCATCGTCAGGTCGGCCATGTCGTCCAGCGTCTTCACGCGGTCGCCGGTGCGCGGGCGAATGACATGAATTTCAACCCCGAGCTTATGCAGCCCCGGCACCTCCGTGTCTTCAACCATCCGGCCGACCACCCGCAGCACGGCACGCGGGGCATCCAGGTGCGACGGCGACGGAGGGAACATCCATTCCTCTAGACCCTTGAACAGTTGATAATCCTTCTCAGCCTGCTCGACCTGGGCAAAGCGCGTAAAATTGGCGTGCGGCATCAACTCATTGGGGACAGAGCGGCCTGACTTCATGAAGACCAGCGCCAAGTCTTCAAGCCGCGTGTCTCCCCGAGTCTGGGTCATCTCCCCCCACCAGTCGTCCTGGCTGAAATCCTTGCGGGCCAGATTCAGCTTGTCGAAATAATCTTCCAGCAAAAGCCACGAACGCTGCGAGTCGTCGCAAGTCGCAAAGATCGCCAGCAGCTTGGCGCGCTCGGACACGTCCTCCTTGGATTCGGACAACTGGTGGCGCAGATTAGCAAAGTCGCCGTAGGTGTTGTTGATCACCGTGTGGTGCGCGTCGTACTTGGACGCCTTTGCAGAACTGGCAACCGGCTTTTTTTTCTTCGATGTTCGGGGCATTGCGAGAACTCAATAAAACAGACTAGTCATAACGACATAAGCCATCCTGTCTCGTCAAACCCAAAATTTATTTTTTCTCTCCTCTAAATCCGGGAACAGGCTTGACATACATGCAGCCCCCGCCTGTTTTGACTTTTCCAAGCTTATCCCCCTATCTTCCCGCCCGATGAATTTGATCCGATATACGGATTCCAGCTTCCCCGGCAAACTGAACAAGCTCATCGCCGCCTCCAGCCTGTTTGAGCCGGCCATCGAGCAGCGTACCCGAAAAATCATTCGGGACGTCGAGCAGCACGGCGACAAGGCGCTGCTTCACTTCACGGAGAAGTTCGACGGGGCCAGGCTGGCCCCGGGCCAACTGAGTGTCGGCCCGACCGAGCGAGAGCAGGCTTGGCGCTCCACTGGCAGCCGAACCCGCAAGGCAATCCGCCTAGCCAAGGCCAATGTCACCTTTTTCGCGAAGCAGTCGTTGCGCAAAAACTGGCAGGCACGCAACCCGCAGGGCGGCGTGGTCGGGGAGAAGTTCGACCCGTTTCAGCGGGTCGGCGTGTACATCCCGGGCGGCACCGCGCCGCTGGCATCGACCGCGCTGATGACCGTCACCCTGGCCAGGGTCGCCGGATGCCGCGAAATCGTCGCCTGCACGCCGTGCGGCAGGGACGGCCGACTGAACCCCGCGCTGCTCGCCGCGCTTGGCCAAGCGGGCGCCACCGAGGTGTACCGCGTGGGCGGGGCGCAAGCCATTGCCGCGATGGCGTGCGGCACGAAAACCATACGCCCGGTCCAGAAAATCTTCGGCCCCGGCAACGCCTATGTCGTCGCGGCCAAGCGGCTGCTGTTTGGCCGCGTCGCGATCGACCTGCTGCCCGGGCCCAGCGAGATGTTCATCCTCGCCGACGCGTCGGCCAACCCCAAGTTCGCCGCCGCCGACCTACTCGCCCAAGCCGAACACGGTTCCGGCCACGAGCGCGTTTGGCTCGCCAGCAATTCCAAAAAGCTCATCAGCGATGTGCAGCGGGAGGTCGACCGCCAACTCCCCTCTTTGTCGCGCCGGAAGTTCATCGAGAAGGCACTCGGGAAAAACGGCTGGCTGATCCACGTTAAATCCATCAAAGACGGTATCGCGCTGGCCAACCGTATCGCGCCGGAGCATTGCGAATTGATGCTCCGCAGCCCCGGGCCGGCCGTGAAGGGGATTCTCACCGCCGGGGCAATCTTTGTCGGCCCGTGGTCGCCGACCGTCCTTGGCGACTACATGGCCGGTCCGAGTCACACGCTGCCGACCGGCGGCGCCGGGGCTTCGTTTGCCGGGTTGACCGTGGATCAGTTCCAGCGCCGTACCAGCGTGGTGAAATACAGCCGCCCCGCCCTGGCCAAGTCGATAGACACGCTCCGCACTTTCGCTGAGATGGAGGGGCTCGACGCCCACGGCCGATCTGCCGAGATTCGGCTCGACGATTGAGCCCAAGCCCATGACGGCCAAGCGCAAAGGCAACTCCCCGGAGCAACTGATCCGCCCGCTGGTACGGAAGCTGCACGGCTATGTACCGGGCGAACAACCGAAAATTCCCGGACTCATCAAGCTCAACACCAACGAGAACCCTGCGCCGCCCTCGCCAAAAGTCATCCGCGCCATCCGATCGGCTGCCGACGGGCGCCTGCGCCTTTATCCCGACCCGACCGCCCAACCGCTGCGCGAGGCACTCGCCAAGTTCCACGGTTGCAAGCCGGAAAACATCATCGTAGGCAACGGCTCCGACGAACTGCTCGCCCTGGCCACTCGCGCATTCGTCGAACCGCGCCAGCGAGGCGCCCAAACCAAGCGGCAAGTCGCGAGGCAAACCATCCAGTACTTCACGCCAAGCTACTCGCTCTATCCCATCCTCGCCGACATACACGGTGCGCGGCGAAACCAAGTCAAACTGCCCGGCAGCTTCGAGTTGCCAGCCAACGATGCCCTGCGCGCGGACAACTGGAATTTCAGCGCGGCCCTGAGCTACATCACCACGCCGAACGCCCCCAGCGGCCGTGGCTACCCGACGCGCGGTCTGGCCAAGCTCTGCGAGGAGCAAAAAGGCGTGACGATACTGGACGAGGCGTACGCCGATTTTGCCGCCGAGAACGCGATGCGCCTGGCCAGGCGCCATCCCCATGTGCTTGTGTCCCGCACGTTCAGCAAGGCTTACTCGCTTTGCTTTCAGCGCGTGGGCTACTTCGTCGGCCACCCGGCACTTATCGGGGCGCTCGACAGGATGCGCGACAGCTACAACGTGAATGGCCTTGGCCAAGCAGCGGCACTGGCCACGCTCTCGGACATCGGCTATTACCGAAGGCAGTTTGAGCGCATCGTACGCTTGCGGGCCAGGACCACCGAGTCGCTCGAGGCGCTTGGCTTCGAGGTGCTGCCCAGCCAGGCCAACTTTATCTTCGCAAAACCGGCCGGCCTCACGGCAGCCGATTGGTTTCAGCAATTGCGGAAACGAAAAATCCTGACCCGTTGGTTTGATTCTCCCAAGGCTCGGAATTGGTTGCGCATCACCATCGGCACCGAGGCCGAGATGGCCAGGTTTCTCACCGCGACAAAGTCCATCCTCAGGCAATGAACGCGCTGACCGGCAAACTTCAGGCCTCACCGCTGCTGGCAAGGGTGCTACCATTTGCTGTATTCCTCGTGCTGACCGCTTTCCAGGGCAGCTTCGGGCCGGAGTCTCATTTCTGGGTGTACCTGGCCAAGTGCGTCGTCGGGGGCTGGCTGGTGTGGGTGACTTGGCCGCTGGTGTCCGAGATGCGCTGGGCAGTCAGTCTCGAGGCGCTGTTTGCCGGAATACTGGTTTTCATACTATGGGTGACTATGGACTCACTGTACCCAAAATTTTCCGCTTCGGATGACTCGTGGAATCTTCATAAGCACTTTGGTTCAGCTTCTGCAATGTTTTGGGTTTTTGCCGGTGTTCGGATTGCCGGCTCAACACTGTTGGTGCCGCTCCTCGAGGAGGTGTTCTACCGTTCCTTCCTGTACCGCTACATTCTGGCTCCGA
>QOAX01000080.1 GCA_003972865.1 Verrucomicrobiota bacterium
GGGCGCCCAAGCCATGCGCAACACACCGGCGCACCAGCGGGTGGACATCCTCCGCAAAGCCGCGTCGCTCATGCGCGAACGGCAGGAGCAACTTGGCCAACTGATCAGCACCGAGGAAGGCAAGGTGCTTGCCGAGGGGCGCATCGAGGCCAGTCGGGCCGCCGAGACAATCGATCTCTCCGCCGACGAGGCGCGGCGGTTGCACGGCGAAACCGTGCCGCTCGACTCCACGCCCAGTGGCGTCGGCAAACTGGGATTCACGATGCGGGTGCCGTGCGGCATCGTGGCGGCAATCACACCGTTCAACTTCCCGCTGAACCTCGTCGCGCACAAGGTCGGCCCGGCAATCGCAGCTGGCAATGCCGTGCTGCTCAAGCCGGCATCCGACACCCCGCTCTCGGCGCTGAAACTGGTGGAGATTTTGCTCGAGGCCGGTCTGCCACCGGAAGCCATCGCGTGCGTCACCGGTCCCGGCGCCGCGCTTGGCCAGGCGATCTGCACCGACCAGCGGATTCGCAAGATCAGCTTCACAGGAAGCGCCGAGGTGGGCGAACGAATCTGCCGCTTGGCCGGGCTCAAGCGGGTCACGATGGAGCTCGGCTCAAACAGCCCGGTGATCGTGCTCGATGATGCCGATCCCGAAAAAGTGGCCACCGCCCTCGCCGTCACCGGGTTTGCCAACGCCGGGCAGGTTTGCATCTCCTCCCAACGCGTCATCGCCACACCGTCGATTCACGACGAACTGCTTGACGCCCTCAAGGCCAAGGTCAGCCAACTCACCACCGGCGATCAACTCGCCGAGGGCACGAACGTCGGCCCGCTCGTCCGCGAAGCCGACGCCAAGCGCGTCGAGGATTGGCTTGGCCAAGCGCGTGCCCAAGGGGCGGAACTACTCTGCGGCGGCGGCCGCGAAGGCTCCGTCGTGCAGCCGGCGGTATTGGCCAACGTCAACCGCGATATGCGGATGAGCTGCGATGAACTGTTCGGCCCGGCGGTGGGCGTCACTCGCGCGGACAGCATCGACGAAGCCATCCGCCTGGCCAACGACACGCGGTATGGCTTGAGCGCCTCCATCTTCACGCAGGACATCGACAAGGCGATCCGCTTCGCGCGCGAGGTGGACAGCGGCAATCTGCACATCAACTTCGGCACCGCGTGGCGCGCCGAGACCATGCCCTACGGCGGACTCAAAGACAGCGGCATGGGCAAGGAAGGCCCCAGGTACGCCGTGGAGGAAATGACCGAAACCAAAATGGTGGTCATTCATGGGAAATAATTTCCCGCACCGGTGAAGTTGTTAAAGGCTTTGGTCGCCGGACTTCTCTATACGGTACAGGTGGGTGTCACTCCTCAGAAATAGCGCGCCATCAGCGATGGCTGGTGAAGCCTTGAAATTGCCTTTCAACTGATTGATTGCCAGAACCTCGAATTTGTCAGAGGCGGCGACAATGGTGGTTTTTCCTTCACGGTTGCAGAAGTAGATGCGACCGCGAATCTCGACGGGCGAGGCGTCGTGGTTGCCGCCAAGACGTTCGCGCCAATGCTCCCTGCCAGTCAAGGCGTCAACACAACTCGCCACGCCCCCGTCGTGCACGACAAAAAGTTCCCGTCCGACCAGAATTGGTGATGGAACATGAGGAATGCTGATGGAACGCTGCCAAACAACCTGATCGTCGCGGAGCCTGCCCTTGCCGGGGCGGACGGCATAGACACAGAAATGATCTTGGCGGATGGAACCCACGACATAAAACAGGCCGTTTCCGTAGGAAGGACGGCCCACGATGGAGAAACCGTTGTACGGCATCCACCACAGTTCCGAGCCGGTCGTGAGGTCATACGCCGCAACGTGGTCGGCCCCGGAGCAAACGAGTTGGGGGAAACCGTCGATGCGCTGAACAAGCGGCGTGGAGTAGGCCATTTTTGCGATGGACCGCTTCTTGGCGGCGGCCTCGAGGTGTGCCCGCGGCTGCTTCCACTTGACCTTCCCCGTCCGCTTGTCGAGCGCTGCGATGAATTGGTTGTCAATGCCGTCACAGGTGAGAATCAACAGGTCGCGATGGAGGATCGGCGAGCTGGCTCCCCCCTGAATCACATTGTAATCGAACTCGGTGTTTTTCCAGAGGATGCCGCCGGCCGTGTCCAGGCACACGGTGCCGCGCGGGCCGAAGTGGACGTACACGCGCTCGCCGTCCAGCACCGGCGTCGGGGAGGCGTAGCCATTCAACCGATGGCGCGGGCCAGCCTCCCTCGTCGTCAAAACCTCGACATTGTGCAGCAATTTGCCACCGGTTTTGTCGATGCAAACGGCGTGGAGGGACTTGCCCTCGGCCTCGGCACTGGTCATCCAGACCTGCTTCCCGGCAATCACCGGCGACGACCAGCCTTGGCCGGGCACTGCGGTTTTCCAGGAGATGTTTTCATCCTCCGCCCAATGGATGGGAATGCCCTTCACGGCGGAGTGGCCCTGGCCGTCAGGCCCGCGAAACTGCGGCCAGTCCGCTGCCAAACGCACGGTGACAAGCAGGAACGCCAGGAGGATATGGTTTGAACGGGATTTCATGGACACGGCATCAGCAGGTGCGAGGAAAAGTTAGAGCCGCGATACGCATCGTCAAAGCCCTTTTATCTTATTGTCCGGGGTCGAGCCACTCCGGGTCATACGGTGTTCGCGCGGTCACTCCGGCGAGGTGATGCAGCACGTTGCGCAGCAGTTTCGTCAGCTTGGGATCGGCGTCGAGCGCCCAGCCGAAGCCGATCGCGCCGGCGTTGAACACCGTGCCGCCTTGGGGCCGCTCCCAGTAAATCATGTCCACCAGCGTTCCCGTTTTCTGCTGGCCGAAGCGAGCGAAATAATCGAGCACTCGCGCGTTGTCGCGCTGGAGGCTGGCAATGGTCTCGATGCCTGCCGGCTCCTTGGGAAGAAACGCCCCCGCCGGAAACGGCCCGGTAGGCGGCGCGTAGGAGGAGAGACGAATGTCGCCCTCATGGCCGCAGGCCCGGCGATGCCCGCTCTTTGCCCCCCCAAAAACAACGCGATCAGCGAAACCAACCTGCTCCGGCTCGCGGAACAAAAAGTGCGTCGGCGCTTTCACGGCGTACAAGCCGTTGTCCGCACCGCCCCACCAGCCGCTGCATTCCAGCCCGATGTTTCTCCACGGTGGATGGCCGCAGTTTCGCATCAGGCTGCCGCGTTTGCCGTCTGCGCTGTGGTAGATTTCGCCGACGCTGGCCAAGGCCCGGCCGCCGATGTTGGGGCCGAATTTGCGGCACTCGATCGCGCCAAGCTCGTCATCAACCGAGATGCGCCAGAACATGGTGTTGCCGGACAATACCGCCGCCGCCCCGCCGTTTTGCAGGTAGCGATCCAGCTCGTCGTACATCCGCGCGGACCAGTACTCGTCGTGGCCGTTGATGATGAGCGCCTTGTAACCGTCGAGCAACCCGGGGTCGCGGTGCAGGTCGAGGTTGGTGATGACGTCGAAATCGTAGCCCTGTTTTTCCAGCCAGACGTGCGTGAAGCGCTCGCCGCGCATGAGGTGCGAATAGCCAACGCCCGGCGCACTATATCGCACACCCGGACCGGCCACCGGCCAGGGCATCCGCAACCCAAGCTTGTAGGTGGGCTGGCCGTGCGCGTGATCCCGGTAAAAACAGTAGGCCGGCGGATTCGACGGGTCGTTTGGCTGCCCGCCGGTGGGCCAGTTGCGGGTTTCGTCCGGCACATTTTTCGCAAACGGCGTTCCGCCGTAAGCCCGCCAGGTGGTGGTGGAGCACATCAGCACCAGCGACGCCTTGGGTGCGCCCTTGGCCTTGTTGACGACAAACGTGACGGGGTAGCGGTGCGGCATGCCCTCCAGTTCAAAACCAAACCAAGCCGCGTAGATGCCGCTCCTCGCGTTTTTGGGAACACGAAAAACCTCCGTGGCCGCCCAGCCGCAATCGTAAAGGTCGTCGGAGGCCAGTCGCAAACCGTGCCCGCGGTTCAGGTCGGTTCGAGGATCGTAACTCTTGTCGTAACGCCCGACGCTGCCGCCGTCGAATGACGGGCCGCCGATCATCCACGTCCCGAGGTTTACGATCTGGCCATCGCGCCGGTTGCCGGAGGCGTCGGCCACGCGCGAGCCGCGTTCCTCGTCAAGCGGCCAGAAGGCGGCGATCGCCGGGTCGCCCAGGTCGGGCGCTTCTAGGCCGCGCTTGGCCAAGCGCGCAGCGATCTCGTCCGCCGCAAGCGTACGCGTGTAGATCGCCGGCATGGCGATGTCGCCATCGAAAAAACGCCCGGTCACGCCACGTTCGCTGTAGGCCCCAATCCGCAGCCCGGCAGGCCCGGCCTTGCGTGGCGGGAGGTTGTCCGGCGCCTGCCACTCGGCGGCGCGTTTGCCGTCCACCCAGATCGTGGCGATCTTGGCTTCGGCATCCCAAACCCCCACGAGATGATGCCACTGCCGAAGGTTGAGCTTCGGCCCAGTGACGAGACTGCCGCCATCGTACGCGCCTCCCGAGCCGATCGAGAACACCGCCCGGCCCTCGGCATCCAAAAACAAGCCATAACCGCAGCGGTCGGGATAATCGTGCTGGGTGAGAATCCCCTGCCACGGTGTCAGTTTCCATGGCCGCACCCAGCATTCGAGTGTCAAGGCATTCAATTCGGCGTCCGCGGGCAACCCGTTTTTCACGCGCACATACGATCCGGGATGAATTGGCTGCACACGCGCGGGCGATTCCTTGTCCGCCAAAAAAACCGTCTTGTCGCTCGCCCGGTCATCCACCTCCAACCCCAGCCTCGAGACGCCGAAGCGGTACGGCACCCGACTACTGACATGAAACCGGATCGTCTCCCCGGCCGGAACGCTCTCGCGATCCGCGTAGGCGTGCAGTCCCTGCAGCTCGATTGCCTTGTGAGCGGTGGCGGCCCGGCAAACCGGCTGGACAGCGTCCAGGGCCAGGACAATCATTAACAAGGCCGCAGCCCGTGTCAGGTCGAACCTGATTGCTGGGAGTTTCCTCGCACTTTTCATTTCAACTTCCGGAGAAAATGACTCCGCGCTTGGCCAAGCGGCCAACGATTATTTGCCCGCGCGCAGCTCCAGTATCGCTTGGCCAAGCGCACGGCCAATCTTGGTGAAGGTGATGGTGCTGCCGAGATAATGGTACGGAAAATCGGAGCCGATCTTTTTCCACTCGGCGACGTTCTCGCGCCACGTGGGAAACGCCGCGTCGGCGCGCTTGTCCCAGTACACGTCTGTGGGGATGGCGCGGACGTTGCCCGCAAATTCGGGGACGTCGTTCATCGACGCCTGCGCGGCCTTCACGATGGCCATGTTGCCCTTGGCCGGCTTGAAGCCGTTCTGCCCCATGATACCGATGGCGAACGGGAGGTCCGGCTTGGCCAAGTCCTTCCGCACGTCGCGGATGAAGTGTTTCATGTTCGCCGCGTACTCGTCCTGAAAGCCGTTGTACATGTCGTTCCAGCCCTGAAACCACACGAAGCCGGCGATCTCGTAGCCGCGCCCGTCGTAGTCGGGGAACAGCGTTTTCAACTCGCTCAACGTCGTTTTGATTTCCGACATCATCAGGCGATAAAAGTGGCCGTAACTGTCGATGACTTCCTTGCGATATTCGTCGGCCTTGGCCTTGCGGATGGCTTCGATTGAGACGTCACTTTTCGCCTCGATTTCCCTGCGGGTGATCTTGGGGTTGTCCTTCTTCGCCTGGTTCCACTCGTTGCGGATGAGGTTGTTGTAGTCACGCTTCACCATGTTACCGACGAACTCGTCGATCTTCTCCTTGGACTGCAGCCCGGAGCTGGGCGGCCGGAAGTCACGCCCGATGCTTTTGCCGCCCCAGGCCGTCTTGATAAGCAGCACCGGCTCCTCGAAGTGGTTGCCCATCACGTGGCCAAACTCCAGTTCCAGCCCAATGCGCCCGGGCGAGCCGTAGCCCACCGTGAGCTTGCCCCGGCGCTCGAGGTAGTTAATCCACACGTCGTCGCGTTCGATGTACTTCCCGTCCTCGTGCAGGTGCGCGAAGAAATCCCTTGTCTCCGGCGCGTCGATTTGATGGTTCAGCAACGGGTCAACCCCGCCCTTGCCCTCCATGTTCGATTGACCGGCGAGGATGAACACCTTCACCGGTTTCTGATCCGCCGCCGCGGAACAGTTCAGGACGAGGGCGAGCGAGAAAAACAGAAAATGTTTTATGAATTTCATGGCGCGGGCCAAGCCTAACGAATGCGCCTCCGCCCGCAAGTGAAATTGCCATTTTGCTTTGCCGCCGAGAGCGCTTTGCTACCATCCGCCGTCGCATGGCTCGCAAAATCCTCATCCTCACCGAGGGGCTCACCTCGCCGCACTCGGCCAAGACCGCGTGCAGCGTGATCCGCTACCGGCGCGACGAGGTGGTGGGCGTGCTCGACACCACCGTGCCGCCGCAACCGTGCCAGGCGCTGCTCGAGGTCGGCGGCGATTTGCCGGTGGTCAATTCCCTCGACGCCCTGCCCGGGGCCAACGTGCTGCTCATTGGCATCGCGCCCACCGGCGGCACGCTGCCCGCGCCAATGCGTGCGCTGGTGCTCGGCGCGATTGAGCGCGGGTTGGACGTGGAATCGGGCCTGCACGAGTTTTTGAATGACGACGCGGAGTTTGCCGCCGCCGCCAGGGCCACCGGCTCGACCCTTCGCGACCTGCGCCGCAACAACGAGCGCGACGTGGCCAAGCGGCAAAACATCTCCGCTGACTGCCTCCGCATCCACACCGTCGGACACGATTGCAGCGTGGGCAAAATGGTGGTGTCCATCGAGGTGGCGCGCGGCTTGGCCAGGCGCGGCGCGGACGCCAAGTTCATCGCCACCGGCCAGACCGGCATGCTCGTGGAGGGCGACGGCTGCCCCGTGGACGCCGTCGTCGCCGACTTCATCAGCGGTGCGGTGGAAAAACTAATCCTCGAGCACCAGCACCACGAGGTGCTCGTCATCGAGGGCCAGGGCAGCCTCACGCATCCGTGTTACTCCGCCGTGACGCTTGGCCTGCTGCACGGCTGCCTGCCGGACGGCCTTATTTACTGCTACGAGATGGGCCGCAATATGGCCAAGGGCGCAAACCACATCGAGCTGCCCACGATGGAGTCGCAGCGTGAGCTCTACCTCGCCATGGCCAACACGGCGCACCCGTGCCGGTTCATCGGCGTGGCCATCAACAGCCGTTGCGCGGAGGAGGCGGCCTACCGCGCCGAGCGGGATCGCATCGAGTCGGAATGGAACCTGCCGGCGTGCGACGTGTTCCGGGAAAACCCCGAGCCGCTGGTGGACGCAGTGCTGGAGATGCTGAAAGATTGAAATGGAACTGCTCCTGCACGAATTCGAGTTGTCTCTGAAGCATCCCTTCACGATCTCGCGCGGCACAATCACCTCGCAACATACATTGATCGTGGAGCTACGGCAGGACGGCGTGAGCGGCTACGGCGAAGCGACGGTCAGCGCCTATTACGATGCCGCGATGGCCGACATGAAACAGCGCTTCACCGCCATGGAACCGGTGTTGGCCGGCCACTCCTTCAGCGACACGGATTCGTTCTGGAATCTCTGCGCCGGGCGCCTGGCCGACGCGCCGTTTGTGTTGTCCGCGTTCGACTGCGCGGCGCACGATCTTTGGGGACGCCTCGAGGGCGCGCCGGTACATCGGCTGTGGGGGCTCGACCCGAACGATGCGGTGGTGTCCTCCTTTACGATCGGCATCGCCGGGGTGGACGAGATGATTGCCAAGCTCGCCGAGATGCCCGGCTGGCCCGTTTACAAAATCAAGCTCGGCACCGAGTGCGACATCGAAACCATCACCGCCCTGCGCGCGCACACCGAGGCCGTCTTCCGCGTGGATGCTAACTGCGGCTGGGCTCCGACCGAGGCCGCCGGCTTATCCGCCGAGATGGCACGGCAAGACGTCGAGTTCATCGAGCAACCGCTCCCACCCGAGGCGCGCGAGGCACAGGCGCAGCTTTATCAGGATTCCGCCCTGCCGCTCATCGCCGATGAAAGCTGCGCGCGCCAAGAGGATGTCTCCCCGTGCGCCGATCATTTTCACGGCATCAACATCAAGCTCTGCAAATGCGGCGGCCTCACGCCCGCGCGCCGCATGATTGCCAACGCGCGCGATCACGGGCTCAAGGTGATGGTCGGCTGCATGATCGAAAGCTCCGTCGGCATCTCCGCCGCCGCCCAGCTCGCCCCGCTGCTCGACTACGCCGACCTCGACGGCGCCGTGCTCCTGGCCAAGGACGCCGCCGACGGCGTGCAACTGCGCCAGGGCAAACTGATATTCCCCGACGAGCCCGGCCTCGGCATCCGGGCGCTGAAATAGAGTCAATCCTTCATCCGGGCGGCGAGAATCAATTTCACCAGTTGACCGAACTCAGCGGTGCTGACGCTGCCCTCCTCCTCGAACGTGTTCACGCGGTGCACGATCACGAGGTCCCATTGCGGGATGACCAGCACCTTGTGGCCGCGATGACCACTGGCGGCAAACGATCCGTCCGGCAGGGTGACGTTGGGGTAAAACTTTCCGTTCGCTGCCACCCACCACATGTAGCCGTAACCACCGCCCCGCTCGGTGGTGGAATAGGAGCGGGTGCTCTCGGCTACCCATCCGTCCGGGACAACTTGCACACCACCCCAGCGCCCGCCGCGCGCGAACAGCAGCCCGAACCGCGCGAGGTCGCGCGCGCTCAACCGGAAGGGATACGCGGGATGCACCGAGTCGGACCCGGTGACGTACTGGGTGTGCTTGGCTCGAACAAAATCCTGCATGCCCAGCGGCCCCGCCAGCCGCGTTTCGAATTCCTCAAAAATGCCGCGCCCGGTTTGGTTTTCAAAAATGGTGCAGGCGACGTTGAAGTCCCAGTTGTTGTAATACCAAAACGTGCCGGGTGTGTGACTGCCGCGCTTGGGCCGCTTGGCCGCCATGCCCTTGGTCTCATACAGCGCAGGGTGGTACACACCGGAGCGCGCCTTGAGCAGGTCGGCGACGGTGGCCTTCTTTTCAATGGCGGTCAGCGACGGCGCGTTGTCGTCGATGCCCAGTTCGACGAGCGTGCTGGTGCGCTTGATTTTGCCGACCGCCATGTGCGGCCCGTACAACGCGCTGAGAATGCTCTTGCGCATCGAGTGGCACTTGAACGGCCGCCTGGTCTCGCCCCACTCATCGACAACCTTGCCCCCCTGCACAATCATCACCGCCGCCGTCTTGAGCGTGACGGCGTGGTCACGGGCGGCTTTCAGCCTGGCTGCCGACCAGCCAGCAGCCGTCGGTTTTGGCCAACGCTCCCACTCGCTGCCGGGGAAGATCTTGGCCTGAGCGTGCGGAAAGCGCCCGGCGGCGTGCGCTTGGCCAAGGCCCAGCGCAAACAGCGCCAGCAGGCCAAGCGCGGCGGCTTGGCTTCGGGAAATGGGTTTACTTGGCATGCCGGCCATGATGCTCTCGCCGCTCCATCCGGTTCAAGCCCCATGCGATCCATTCGTTTTGTCGCCACGCTCTTTTGCCTCAGCCTGCTGTTGGCCACGGCCGCCACGGCCGCGCCCTTGGCCGAGCGCGTGGATGAAGCCATGCGCGACGAGATGGCCCGGCAGGAACTTGTCGGCCTGGCTGTAGGCGTCATCCAGGATGGGCAAATCACATACCTGAAAGGCTACGGCCTGGCCAACCGCGAGCAACGCCTGCCGGTGACACGACAGACGATGTTTCGCTGGGCGTCCATCTCCAAGTCCCTCACCGCCGTCGCGGCGATGCAACTGTGGGAACGCGGTGAACTGGATCTCGAGCGTGAGGCGCGCCGGTACGTGCCGGAGTTCCCTGACAAGGGCACGGCGCTTCGCGTGCGGCACCTGCTCTGCCACCAGGGCGGCGTCGTGCATTACACCAACGGCAAAGTCATCCAAACCGAGCGCGACTACCCGGTGGCGCACCCGTTCGAGAACGTCATTTTTGCGCTGGACACCTTCAAGGAATCACCGCTCGTGAACGAGCCGGGCGAAAAGTACTCGTACAGCACGCGGGGCTACATGCTGGTGAGCGCCATCGTCGAGCGGGCGGGCAAACAGAAGTTCGCCGAGCAGGTTCGCGACCGCATCGCCAAGCCGCTGAAACTGGCAACACTGCAGCCCGACTACCAGTGGGAGAACATCCCCCACCGCGCCGTGGGCTATCGCAAGCGCAGCGGCCAGGTGACGGCCTCCACAAACACCGACGTGAGTTGGAAACTCGGCGGCGGCGGCTTCATCTCGAACATCGACGACTTGGCCAAGTTCGCCGCCGGGCTGCTGAACCACCGCCTCGTGAAACCGGCCACGCGCCAAAAAATGTGGACCCGGCAAAAGACCCGCGACGGCAAGCCGACGGCGTACGCGCTGGGCTTCAGCCACAAGCATTACCGGGACGGCACGCTGCACAAGTGGAATGCCTCGGGAACAGGCATCGAGATCGTCGGCCACAGCGGTTCGCAGGAAAAAACCAGGACATGGATGGCGCTGTGGCCGGGGCAAAAGCTGGGGGGGGTGGTGATGAGCAACTCCGAATACGCCAACCCGGGCAAACTCGCCGCGCGGTTGCTGGAAGTCGTCATGCCGCAGGACATGCCACCGCCCGGGCGATGACAAAACGGATGGAACGATACCTGTGCATCAGGCCGGCTTGAACTGAGGATTGCCCCCGAAGGTCAACTACGATAACGCTGGCGAAATTTCAACGGAGTCTGCCCGATGTGTTTTCGGAAGGCCTGCGTGAAGGCGCGGAAGCTTTCCGGCGAGTTCCTCCAGCGCCGCCTGGATTCCCCTGACCTTTAACCAATGGGCCGGAATATTGGCTTAACCCAACGCGATCGAGCGCCAACCGAACGCGATGGAGCGCCAACCGAACGCGATCGAGCGGTGACCCAACGCGATGGAACGGCGATCCAACGCGATGGAGCGGCGACCGATCAGGCCGGGTCGATGCTCCTGCCTCATTGGATCAACGATCCATCCCGCCGGAACAGTGCCCCGGCGGGTTGTCCCGATGCACCGCCCGGTTGGTTTGTGGACCGAAATGACATTGGCAGCCGAGGGCGTCGACCTGTTTATTGATATTTTTACTTTAACCGGCCGGAAATTGTGTTTAAATCCCAACAGAAAAATGGTGTCGGTTATCGATGGGCTTCCATCCGCAATTGGCCCATATTTTGCCAACAGGAAACTCATTAATGGCTCAATCTTAATTTTTGTGGCCGACTTGCCGGCTAAAAACCAGACCAACATGAAAATGCATCGTCAAAGCGCGTTCACCCTCATCGAGTTGCTGGTGGTGATTGCCATCATCGCCATCCTGGCCGCCCTGCTGTTACCCGCGTTGTCAAGCGCCAAGGAACGAGGCAAGAGAGCCGTCTGCAAATCCAATCAGCGTCAACTCACACTGACGATCCTCATGTATGCGGGCGAGAATGAGGGCAGGTTCCCGACCGGGCTGCGCAACAACAATATGTCCCACTACACATTTATCAGTGACAAGGTGTTCCTCTACCTTCGCGACAAGGGCAGCCTGTCCACCAATTCCTTCTCCTGCCCCAACAAGCAGGATTGGTTTCGCCGGGGATCGGTTGGTTATCGGCTCGGCTACTATTACCTGTGGGGGCATAAGACCCCGAAACAGCCCAAGAACTATTCGCCGCCGCCGCTGGGCTCCACTTCCCCGATACACTGGGACTCCCCCAACCGGGACACCGACCCGCCGGTCTGGGCCATGATTGGCGACGTGGTTGAAAAGGGAACCTATACACCCCCGGTGACCTCCAGCCCGCATGGATCCGGGGGCAGTGTCAGCAGCAAATTCAACTCCTTTCCCGAGCCAGAGAAGATCGGTTCGGAAGGCGGCAACGTGGGCTATGCCGATGGATCGGTGCAATGGGTCAACCAGGCCATGATGCGGCCCCATAACGCGACCATTCCCGCCGGGCGAATCATCGGCTACTGGTGATTCAATAAATTGAACCTTATCGAACAGGGATGATAATAACCCCCCGGAATCATGGCTTGTCTATGGCAGGATTTGCCTTCACCATGACATGGAAGGAAAGGAAATATCTATTAGTCAAATAAACACAATCCAAAAGATGTTGGCACGAACCGTGACACGGACGCATTTCTCTCGGACAAAGCAGTGGATCCTGCCGGCGCTTGCGCTGGGCCTGATCACGGCACAATCAACGGCTCAAACGTTCACCGGGGAAGGCAACTGGAAGAACGCCGAGAACTGGAACACCGGTATCCCGGCCGACGGTGCCACTGCCATCATCAACGGCATCTGCGAAATCAGCGAGAACATTGGGCCGGCCAACACTTTTAACCCGACTCGGCTGGTCGTGGGCGAGGGCACCGGGGGCGTGTTGAACGTTACCGGAGGCACATTGAGCGGAGCGCACGGCGGGGGGCTCAACGGCGGTATTTACGTTGGAAGCGGCGCTGGAGGCGTGGGTGAAATGTTCATTGCCGACGGGGCGGCGATGCGTTCGCAGGGGGGCAACATGCGAGTCAAGATAGGCGATGATGAAGGCGGCATCGGCAGGCTGACCATTGCCGGTGAACTCTTGAATTATAAGTTTCTTGAGATCACCAATGGGACCCTCGAGATGCTGCCGACCGGAATCAACAACAAGTTCAACCAACTCAACACGATATCGACCATTGGACCCAACGGAACCCTGGCCTATGTCATTGATGGAGACCAGGTCGGCGCATTGGAGCGTGCCAACGCCAATGGTTTAAATATGGAAATCGATTTTGAGGCGAACCTGCATATTACCTTGTTGGGTGAATTTGAAATTGGTGATTCCTGGACGCTGATGAAGTACCATACCCTCGACGGTGAGTTTGCCCAGGGCCTATCATTCACGAACCAGCAGGGTTTCACGTTTGACATCGATTATGGTTTTGGCGTGGACGAAGAGTTGAAGATCACGCTGACCTCGACCGCCGCCGCGCCTCAGATCAATTCACTCGGAACCCAGCCGCCGGCAATTTCGGCCGGAGAATCAAGCACGCTCGAGTGGTCGGTGGGCGCCTTCGACAGCCTGGGCATTGACCAGGGAATCGGCGATGTTGCCGGCAGCACGGCGGGCGGACGCGGCAGTGTGGAGGTATCGCCCGCTCAGACCACCACCTATACACTGACTCTCAGGAAAAGCGGGATCGAGATCATCGATACAGTGACCGTTGTTGTCGAGGAACCGCCCTACATCGGTCTCCTCGAAGCCGGCGAAACACTACTGGTGCCGGGCAATAGCACGACTCTCAGGTGGAAGGTGGATGGGGCTACGGACATATCCATCGCCCCGGACATTGGCAGCGTCGAGCCTGTTGGGGGGATCAGCCTGACACCCGGTGAGACAACGACCTACGAGTTGACCGCTTCGAACGCCTACGGAACCGTGACAACCGAGGTGACCGTGATCGTCGATGCGGTCCTGGCTGCGATTACCAACCGCTACGACGCCGGGGGCACGGGGAACGTGGACGGTTTTTTCAATGACCAGGTTGGAGTGAACAACTTTGATCTCAAGAGCAACATGCTCGACACTTCCATCACCAGCTACACCACGCACTTCACGGCAGCCAATCGCCTGACAGGATTCAGCAACGACTCGGGGGGTGACGCACTGGGGTTCCCGGGTGGGGACATCACCTTCGAGATCTGGGTGCGTCCAGGTGCGTTGGATGACGGGCACCAGGTCCTGTTCGAGACCGGCGGCAGCGGTAACGGGCGCTGCCTCCTGATCACACAGAGCGCTGTCCGCTTCCTGAACAGTCAAGACGGGACTCGCACTCATGATTTCGAGGTCTCCCTTGAGAACATTGACGTGGTTGATTTCATTCAGATTGTGGCCGTACTGGACGAAGCCAACGAACAGGTGGCGCTCTACGTGAACGGCTCCGCGGGTGGGCGGATTGCGGATAACTCCGAGGGCTCGCTGGGTGCTCCGAATGGCCGATCCACACTCTTCAGCTGGAGTAGTTTCTCCGCTGGAATCGCAGGCGCCCTGGGCGGAAGTGCCGGCACGGAGCCGGAGGGGACAACGCAGTTCCGTGGCGAAATCGCATTGTTAAACGTTTTTGGCCGGGTGCTGACGCCCGGGGAGGTGGAGATTCAATTCAACCGCCATGCCGTCCCGGATCCAGGTATCATCACGTCGTTCACGGCCACGCCCAGCCGCCAGGACGCCGGGGGCACGGTAACGCTGGCATGGGAGGTGGGCGAATTTGGGACGCTTGATCTTGATGGTGTGGGTGACGTGAGTGACATGACGAACGAAGGGATGGGCACCCTTGAAATAACATTGGATCGGTCCGAGACCTTTGTTCTGGCCGCCACCAATGCAGAGGGCGCCAGTGTGGCGCGGGTCACCGTAATTGTGGGTGTCCCGGCCGACGCCATCCTGTTGACAACGAACGCTGAAACCTGGGACGACGCAACGGCGTGGTCGGACGGCTTGGCGCCGCACAAAGGGGGCGATTACATTTTCATGGACTTCTTTGCCACGCGCTTGGCTACCCCGAACACCTCGGAACCCGCGTTTGCGGGCAGCTCACTTGAGGTGCGGGGATCAGGCACAACGCTGGCCCTGCAGCATGAGTTCGAGTCGGTGGCACAGGTCGCGGATTTGCGTCTTAACGGTGGCACGATTGCATTGCCGCACGATGCGGCCTGGAGAAGCCTCGGTTTGGGCGGTGGTTTGTCGATCTTGTCCGCCAGCCAGATCGACATCACCGGGGATTCCAACAACCTTCAACTTGATTCAACCATTTCCGGTGAGGCCGGATTGACGGTGCTCATGGGTGTTTCCGATCCCGACAACATCGGTCCGAATCTGGAACTAAACGGGGCAAACAGCCAATTCAGCGGTGGGTGGACCTTTTCAAGGGGTTACACGCTCGCCAGTGTCGAGGGTTCCCTGGGCACAGGTGATATCCACTTGATCAATGGAGACCTTGAGATTATGTACAGGCTAGACAGCCCGGACACGACACTTAATCTTCAGGGGAACAATGCCCTGGTCACGCTGGACTGGGACCTGTCTATCGGGGCACTCAATGTGGTCCAGGATAACGGCGTCTCAATCGCGGTGCCCGCCGGACACTACGATGAGGACGCCTGGCAGACTTTTCTCGACAGTCATCCCAGCCTCGGAGGAGAGTATTTTTACTTTTTGGATTTGGTCGAGGTCACTGTCCTGGGTGAGGATTCGTTTCCCATTCCAGGCACAACCTTCACCGGGGAAGGCAATTGGAAGGAGGTCGAGCGTTGGAGCCAGGGCGTGCCTCTCGATGGCGACATCGCTGTAGTCAACGGCATTGTCGAGATTTCCGGGGATGTCGGCACAAGCAGCGGAGACAATCCAGCCACCATCTTCATTGGCGCCCACAAGACGGGTCTGCTCAATGTCACGGGCGGCATGTTGAGCGGAGCGCACACCGGCAGCGGTATCCATGTTGGCGTGGGGCGAGGCGGGGATGGAACCGTCAATATCGCCGAGGGAGCCGCCCTGCGTTCCCAGGGAGGCGGGATGGTTGTAAGGATTGGCGACAAACAAGGAGGGGTCGGGACAGTTTCGGTTGCCGGTGAATTGTTCAACTTCAAGTTCCTTGAGATTATCAACGGAACCCTCGAGATGATGTCGACCGGATTGAATCGGAGCTTTAACTCCGTGGATGTGTCAGTGATCGGTCCTCAGGGAACCCTCGCGTTCGTCATTAACGGCGATCAGGTCGGCTCCCTCAAGCGCTCGAATGACACGGGTTTGAATCTTCAGATCGATCCAGCGGCGAATCTTGTGGTAACGTTGACCGGCCAGTTCGCGCTGAATGATACATGGACACTGATCGACTACACGACGTTAACGGGTCAATTCGCCCAAGGCACTCAATTTACAAACGCCCAGGGCCACGAATTTGAGATTGATTACGGGACGGGCGACCTAAACACGTTGACCCTGCGCTTGACCTCGATCAATCCGGACGCAACCCCGCCAACGATCTCAATCAGCCATGATGCAGGCCAAGTCGTCATCGAGTTTACGGGCACACTGGAAGCGGCGCCGGCGTTGAAGGGTCCGTGGTCGGAGGCGGACGGGGCGGTCTCGCCCTACACGGTAGTATTGGATTCGCCCATGAAGTACTTCCGATCAAAAAAATAGCGCGGCAGGAATATCGCTTACCCCGGATACGCTTGATGAATTCCTTCATGAATCAACCTAACCGACAAAGAGGATTCACCCTCATCGAACTTCTTGTTGTTATCGCCATCATCGCCATCCTGGCGGGCCTCCTGTTGCCGGCGCTGGCCAAGGCCAAGGGCAAGGCACTGTCCGCCAATTGCCTGTCCAACCTCCACCAGTGGGGAATCTACTTTCATATGTTCGCCCAGGATCATGAGGACAAGTTCATGTATCCCAATCAAGGTGTTTGGGTCGAGCCGTTGAGACCCTACTACCAGGGTGGTGGCGAGAAGATCCGGGTTTGTCCCCGGGCAACCCGGTCCCAGGCGGAAGGGGCACCGGGCGCACTGGCTGCATGGGACGTGGTCAACTCCTACACCAAGGTCAGGGATGTTTACCGGGGCAGTTACGGGATCAACAACTGGGCCTACAACATACCAAAGGGCATGAGCCTGTTATGGGGTCACCCGGTGGTGAACAACTGGCGAACCATCAGCCCGACCGGGGCTGACCTAAACAACATCCCGATCTTCATGGAATGCTGGCGCTGGGGGGGGGCGCCCTATGACTCGGGGGTCAACGCCCTGCCTCCACCCGCTGAAAACTCCCTGATCCACGGAATGGGCCGTTTTTGTTTGAACCGACACGATGGATTCGCGAACGGTTGCATGATGGATCTATCCGCACGCCCCATCCGGTTAAAGGCATTGTGGGGACTGAAATGGCACAAAAAGACCAACACAGCCTACCGGCCCGCCTGGCCATTATGGATGAGCAAAATGCCCGCAAAATAGAA
>QOAX01000174.1 GCA_003972865.1 Verrucomicrobiota bacterium
GATGTCGATCGGGGTTGGCGTGTGCGTGAACGACGGAGACACCCAGGATGGCCAGGGAGGCCAGAAGGGTTGGAGTGGCTGGGGTCCGTACGCAGCGGTGTACGGCAAGACGGCCAGTGCGACCGGATTGGTGACCTTGGTGGGCGAGCCGGGAGGCGCCGGCGCTGTCATTCTCATCGACTTCGCTGGCACCGGTGCAAATTCGGCGGGTGCCTCACCCGACCCGTGGATCTCGATCAATAACCTTGTGAAGGATGTAGCAGCGGACCTGGGTGGCGGCGTCACGATCACAGCACTGGACGATGGCTTCAACCCGAACAATACAGCGTCGCCAGGCGAGGGCGCCGAATACGATGGGGTAAGCGTGCCGCAGGAGGCTCGCAACGACTATCTATTCAAGATTGCCGATGCAGCAGGAACCACGGCGCGCATGCGCATCGACGGCCTTGCAGCGGGCACCTACAACGTCACGGTTTTTGAAGGCCGGACGACGGATGCAAGCCAGTTCGCCAAGGTCTGGACCGGCGAAGAACCGGCGACAGAGAACACGGGGGATTTCGCCAAGGGCAGTGCCACGGTCGAGGTGACAGTGGGTGCGGGTGAATCCCTCTGGTACATGCACCTGGAAGACGGCAGCGGCGGTGTTAGTGGTATGATCATTCGGCAAACCTCCATAGGCGGAGGTGCTCCAACGATCAGCCTGGTTCGCAATGTCGATGGCACATTGACGGTGACATTCGAGGGCAAGTTGCAGGCCGCGCCGACGGTGAATGGCCCCTGGCAAGATGTGGACGCGGACAGTCCGTTGACGCTGACGCCGGATCAGGCGCAAACATTCGCCCGCGCCGTGAGCGAGTAATTTGGTTGGTTTAACCAAAAGTAGAACACACACAAGGGGCCGGGCAGGAGTGCCCGGCCTCTTTTTGTTTGGAGAGCGCCGGCAGAGCGAAGCGGCGACGGCGTTTTGGGTGGGGTGGGGCAAAAGCGGTGTCGCGCTGCGCTTGCCACCCACTCCAAAGAGCGCCTGGCCAAGCGATGAGAAAGCGCTTGCCACGCTTGGCCAATCGGGTAGTTTCCGTGTGCATCAATTCTTAAAATGAAAGCAAAACAATCATATTCCAAGGGATTTACACTGATCGAGCTGCTGGTGGTCATTGCCATCATTGCGATTTTAGCTGGGATGCTGCTGCCGGCCCTGGCCAAGGCCAAGGGCAAGGCAATCGGGGCCAACTGCTTGAACAACCAGAAACAGATGGCCCTGGGCTTCGTGATGTTTGCCGATGACAACAAGGAATCCGCCCCCGTGATCAGTCCGCCCAACATGAAGGGGGATATTATTCCCAGTGCCGGAATGGGGCGTGGTGGTTTTTGGAGGGGTGCGATGCGCCCGAAGGAGGGTTACTCCCAGGGAGCCAGGGGGATTCAGATCAAATTGGAAGGTGCCATTGCCGGCTTGATGGAAAGTCCGCTGTGGCCGTATTGCCCCAGCGCGGGTGTGTACCACTGCCCCGGGGATCAACGCGCCAAGCAGGGGCGCAACCTCAACCTTTGGGCGTGGGTGAGTTACTCAAAGGCAAACCCGATGAACGGTGGGGGGTGGCAGGGTTCCAGTGCAACGGGTGGGTCGCAGCCATATTTCACCAAGATGTCAGAAATCCCGAACCCTGGCATGTCCATGGTCCTTGTTGAGGAGCAGGATCCGCGCAATGAAAACCTGGGCACCTGGGTGATCAACGTCCCGACCGGTTGGGTGGATCCTTTTGCCGTGGCGCATGGGAATGACAGTTCGTTCAGCTTTGCCGATGGCCACGCAGAGAATCACAAATGGGTTGATAAAGGGACACTCAAGGCAACTCGTGATTCTGCAGCAGGGCAAAACAGTTTTTACTGGTCGGGGGGCACGGCGAGGAACCCGGACTTCAAGTGGGTGCATGAGCGTTACCGTCACAAGAAATACAAGCCGATCTGATTTCGATACTTTCGAGGAAAACCCCGTCGTTCATCGGCGGGGTTTTTCTTTGCCCAGTTCACGGCTTCAATTTGGGACACGGATTCCACGGATTTTCCCGGGTTCTCAGAATCTAATTCGATCTGCGAAAATCTGCGCAATCTGCGGACTTCTTCTCATTCAATGCCCGGTTCATTGCCCGGTTCGCGCATCGCTCGTTTTTTTGCGTTTTCCTGTTTTTGGGCCTTGCGCGGGTGGGGTCGTTTTGCCAGTTTCCACGGTGCGCCGCCTCGGCGGCTGAGCCACAGCCCGGATCTGCCTTTCTTCGGCGGGGGTTTCGGCAGTCACATCCAGTACAGAATATGAATCGCCTACCGTTTGGGGCGTTTTTGTCGGTTTCGCTTGCATTTGGGCTGACAGAAGGGCCCGTTTTCGCGCAGCAGTCCAAGTTCGACGAGGCCCGGGCACACATCGAAAAATGGGTGCAGACGCGCCAACTCATAGCCAGGAGAGGTGCCGATTGGCGCGTCGAGCAGGAGAACATCGGCCAGTCGATTGGCCTGTTGCAGAGGGAGATCAACCTGCTGAATGGGGAGATCGACAAGAGCGAGCAGGTGGACACCGAGGCCGATGCCGAGAAAAAACGGATCACCCTGAATCTTGAGGATCTGAAAAAAGCGAACAAGGTGGTGGACGCTGCCTTGTGGGGGATGGAGCGCCAGGCGTTGGCGCTGATGGCGCGTTTCCCGAATCCACTGAAGGATCGCACTTCCAACGTCCGGTCACGCATCCCGCTGGAGAAGGAGGATCTCCGGGGCCGTTCCGCTGCCGAGCGAATGCAGAACGTGGTGGCCATGCTCAATGAGGCGGATCGATTCAACTCCGCCATCACACTGGCGATCGAGGTGCGAAAGGATACCGGCGGGAAGGATCGGCAGGTGCAGGTTCTCTACCTCGGGGTTGGCCAGGCGTACTATGCGGACCAGGGCGGCACATTCGCCGGTACCGGAGTGGCGGGCGCCGAGGGGTGGGACTGGACGGTCAATGCCGAGCTTGGCCCGACCATCCGGAAGGTCATCGATATTTACGAGAACGAGCGCAGCGCGGAATTCGTCCCGGTGCCCGTGAACATCCAGTAGGGAGCGCGGATGATGAAACCAGGCACTTTGGCCCTCTCCCTTCTGTTCGCCGCCGCGCTTGGCCAGGCGCAGACTTTCGACGCTGCGGCCGCCACGGCCAAATCGGACCTCGACAAGGCGCTGGCCGAGTTGAGCGTGTTGGAGAAAAAAATCGCCGATGAAAAAATCCCGCTTGCCCGCGAGTTGAACACGCTCGAGAGCGAGGTCATCGCCAAGCGCCGCGAGCATGTGGATGCCAAGCGCCTGCAGGACCGCAAGTCGGTGGACTTGGGCAAGCTGAAGGCGGAGGAAAAGGGGTTCACGGATCAAAACGACTACCTGCGCAAGACGCTGCTGGAGGAGTACATCCGGCGCTTTGAGACGCGCGTCCATGCCAGCGAGAAGGAGCAGTACCAGTCGATCGTCAGGGTTGCCCGCGAGACCAACGACAATCCATCCAGCCCGGCCGAGTCGGTGTTCACCAAGCAGTTGACCGTCGTGCAGGCGGCGCTTGACCGGCTCGACAATCTTTTGGGCGGGCACGTATATGACGGCTCGGCGCTGAACGCCGAGGGCATCGCCGGGCGGGGCGCGTTCGCCATGATCGGCCCGCTGGTGGTGTTCGCCGGCAACGACGGCAGGGCCGGCCTGGCAGAGCAGTTGCGCGGCTCGACAGACGCGACGCTCATTGACATCGGCCCGGAGCACCAGGCGGGGATCGCCGCTGTGGTCGGCAGCGGCAGCGGCCAACTACCGCTCGACTCGACGATGGGTAACGCGCTCAAGATCAGGCAGGTGGAGGAAACCTGGTGGGAGCACATCAACAAGGGCGGCGTGGTGATCTGGCCGCTGTTGGCGCTTGGCCTGGCGGCCTCGTTGGTGGCGCTGGTCAAGTGGGTGCAGTTGGCCAACCTGCGCCGAATACAGCCAAGCGATTTGCAGTCAATCCTCGACCATGTGAACGACAATGACACGGCCTCCGCCCTGGCCCTGGCCAAGCGCATCAGGGGGCCGGCCGGCGAACTGCTGCAGACCGCCATCCAAAACGCCGGGGAAAGCAAGGAGATGATTGAGGAGATCCTTTACGAGAAGATGCTGCACACCAAGCCGCAGCTCGAGCGCCTGCTGCCGTTCCTCTCGCTCACGGCGGCGACGTCACCCCTGCTTGGCCTGCTCGGCACGGTCACCGGCATGATCAACACCTTCAAGCTGATCACCGTGTTCGGCACCGGCGATCCGAAGCGGCTTTCCTCCGGCATCTCGGAGGCGCTGGTGACCACCGAGTACGGCCTGATCATCGCCGTGCCGTGCCTGCTGCTCTTCGCGCTCCTGTCGCGCAAGGCCAAGGGCATCCTCGCCAGCATGGAGCAGACAGCGGTCGGTTTCGTGAACGGGCTGGCGGCAAGGAACGGACGTTGACCGATGGCCGACACCCTCGAGTACATCGTTGAGACCTGGCAATCCGGCGGAGTGGTGATGCTGCCCCTTCTGCTGGTGGCGCTGTTGATTTACACCGTGGCCACGAGCCTGCTGCTCAACTTTCGCAAACGCGGGTACATGCATCTCAAGGACGAAACCGTGGTCGACTGGGTGAAGACGCCCACAAAGGGCGAGGGGGAAGTAGGCGAAATCATACGCTACACGCAGGATGAAGTGGGGAAACTGGATGAGGTGCACAGCCGGTTCTCGGAAGTGTTCGCCTCCCGGCTGCCGTTTTTTGAGCGGCGCTTGATCTTCCTTAACACCCTTGTGGCCACCGCGCCGCTGCTTGGCCTGTTGGGAACCGTGATGGGGATGCTGGTGACATTCAAGGGCCTCTCGGTGGGCGGCGGCAAGCTGGTGGATGTGGTGGCCAGCGGCATTTCCGAGGCGCTGATCACCACCGAGATGGGGTTGCTGATTGCGGTGCCGGGCTACTTCATGGCTTACGCGATCAGGCGCCGCAAGGATGAGTACGAGGCATTTCTCGTGCGGCTGGAAAGCCTGACCCTGCTACAGTTCAAACGAAAGGCGGCCGCATCGTGAGGGGACGCCGATCCATTATGGGGGCCGAGGAGGCCATGGACATCAACATCTCGCCGCTGATCGACATGGTGTTCATCCTGCTGATTTTTTTCATCGTCACCACCGTGTTCGTCGAGGAGACCGGCGTGGAGGTGGAGAAGCCGGAGGCGGCCTCCGCGATGCAGCTCGACAAGAACAGCGTTCTCATCGCGGTGACCGCCAAGGGCCAGGTCGTCTATGGCGGCAAGGAAATTGGCGTGAACGGGGTGCGGGCGATCGTCCGCCGCCTGACCACCAAGGAGGACATGCCGGTGATCATTCAAGTGGACGAAAGTGCGAATGCCGGCCTGGTGGTGCGGGTCATTGACGAGTCCAAACTCGGTGGCGCGAAAAGTATCAGTCTGTCCGCCGATCTTCCGTAGCAGAACATGGGTAAGGTTTTCCAGGTCGAATCAAAAAACAGCGGGGTCTTTTTGGGACTGGTTGGCGGCGTGCTGATTTCCCTGCTGCTGTTCATGGTTCTGCCGTTCACTCAGAAACTTTCCGGTTCGAATCCCAGGAACCTGCTCCTCAAGGTGGACGTGTCCCTGCCACCGCCTCCTCCGCCCCCACCTCCGCCGCCTCCCCCTCCCGAGGAAGAGGAGGAGGAGGAAAAACCGGAACTGCAGGAGGAACTGCAGATGCTGACCCTCAGCCAGCTTGAGCTGGCGCTCAATCCCGGGGCGGGTGGCGTGGGCATCTACGCCGGGTTGAACCCGAAAGTGGCGACCGATGCCATCGCGGAGATGAAAATTTTTGACCTCTCGGAGGTCGACCGCGAGCCGCGTCCGCTGGTGCGGATTCCGCC
The DNA here is from genome assembly GCA_003972865.1 of Verrucomicrobiota bacterium. Lineage (GTDB taxonomy): Bacteria > Verrucomicrobiota > Verrucomicrobiia > Limisphaerales > UBA1096 > UBA1096. Next base: position 5,918 of record QOAX01000174.1, read on the forward strand.
GCAGTACCCGCCCAAGCTGTTGTTGAACCGTATCAAGGGGCGGGTGGACGTATCAATCGTGATCGACGAGGAGGGCCGGGTGACGGATTACAAGGTGCGCCGCACCACTCACGCCGATTTCACCCGGGCGGTCACCCGGGTGATCAAGCGATGGAAATTCAGCCCGGCAATCAAGGACGGCAGAAAGGTCGCTGTGAGAAAAATTCAACCCTTCTATTTCGGAGAGCAATGATGAAGCCGATGAACGAAATCCGCCGGGCATGGCCAGCCTTGCTGGCGGCGCTTGGCCTGCTGGCCCCGGCGCTTGGCCAGGCGCAGCCCACTTTCGCGAGGACAATGCAGTTTTGGAAAGACCCCGAGTTCATCAACAAATTCATGGCCAGCTACGGGGTCAAGTCCGAGGTGGAGCCGAGGATCGACGCCGATCAAAAGGAGCTGTTCGACGAACTCATCGCGCAGATACAGACCGATCCCAACCAGGCGATCACCATGTTGATCAAGGCCATCACGCCTGAGTCGAGCGCGGCGCTGGACTTCACGCTCGCCAACCTGTACGTGCAGGCGACCAACTACTCCAGGGCGGTGGTGCATTACCGGCTGGCGATCAAGAAGTTCCCGGACTTTCAGCGCGCCCACATGAACCTTGGCGTGGTGTTGATCCAGTTGAACCGGCATGCGGAGGCGCAAAAGGAACTCGTGCGCACGCTCGAGTTGGGCGGCGAGGACGGCAATATCTACGGCCTCATCGGCTACTGCCACCTGATCGGGGAAAAATATCTCTCGGCCGAGGCGGCCTACCGCAAGGCGATTCTGTTCTCGCCGGACAAGCTCGACTGGAAACTTGGCATTGCCCAGTGCCAGTTGCAGCAGCAAAAGTACGGCGAGTGCGTGACGCTGTTCGGCGAACTGATCCAAAAGGATCCGGACAACGCCGACTACTGGCTGCACCAGGCCAACGCCTACCTCGGGCTGGCTGAATCACTAAAAGCTGCCACCAACTACGAGGTCGTCCGTCGCATGGGCAAGGCTGACGCCAAGGTGCTCAATCAACTGGGTGACATCTACATCAACGAGGGAACGTACGACCTCGCTTTCGAGGCGTACCGCGACGCCGCTGCTGCCGACAAGAATAATGAGGTCGCCCCGCCGATTCGCGCCGCGGACATCCTCATCTCGGTGGGTGAATTTGACCGCGGCAACTCGCTGCTCACACAGATTCGGACGATTCAAAAAAACCAGTTCAAGGAAGCCGACCGGCTGAAGATCCTGCAACTCGAGGCCCGCGTGCAGTTGGCCAAGGGCGAGGAGGCCAAGGCCATCAAAACGCTTGAGCAGATCGTCGACAGGGATCCACTGGATGGCGAGTCGCTGCTGCTGCTGGCCGACTACTACGGGCGCAACGATGATGTCGAGAAGGCCGAGCTGTTTTTCCAGCGCGCCGAGCAACTGGACGATTTTGAAGTGCGGGCCAAGGTTACCCATGCCCAGTTTTTGGTGCACCACAGCCAGTATGCCAAGGCGGTGCCGCTGCTCAAGTCGGCCCAGGCCAAGCGCCCACGTGACAGCGTGCAGCGCTACCTCGACCAGGTCGTGAAGTTGGCCCGTCTGGCCAAGGGCTGAATTACGCCTGGCCAAGCGCGCTTCAAAAACGCTTGGGGCGGCCAAGTGCTGCCCGTAAAGTGGCGGCGCAGCATGGGTTCCGTCCGTCTCCTTCCAGAAATCGTCGCCAACCAGATCGCCGCCGGCGAGGTGGTGGAGCGCCCGGCCAGCGTGGTGAAGGAACTGGTTGAGAACGCGCTCGACGCCGGGGCGACGCGAATCACCGTGGACATACAGGCCGGTGGCCGTAGCCTGATCCGTGTCGCCGATAACGGTTCCGGCATGAACCGTGACGACGCGCTGCTTTGCCTCGAACGTCACGCAACCAGCAAGATTCAAGTGGCGGAGGACCTGGCCTCGATCGCCACAATGGGCTTTCGCGGCGAGGCGATCCCCAGCATCGCCAGCGTGAGCCGTTTGGCGCTCACCACGCTGGCAAGCGACAACGAGACCGGCGAGGGGACGCGCATCGACATTCACGCCGGCAAAATCCGCGCGGTGGAATTGGCCGGGCACGCTGTCGGCACCACAGTCGAGGTGCGTTCGCTGTTTTACAACCTGCCGGCGCGACGCAAATTCCTCCGCACGCCCGAAACCGAGCGCAGCCACATTCAACACTTCATGACGCTGGCGGCGCTGGCCAACCCGGCGGTGGGTTTTGTGTTCAACAGCGACCAGCGCAAGGTGTGGGAGCTACCGCCGTGCGAGGTGGATGACACTTCCGATTCCCAGCTTTCCGCCGTGCGCGAGCGAATGGCGGCGTTGCACGGCGAGGGCATCAGCCTGTTGAACGTCGATTCCAGCGGCGACTACCGGGTGGCCAAGGCGATCCCGGACGACCCGGAGATCGGCATGCAATGGGACGGGCAGACGACGGTGCGCACCTGGGGGTTGATCGGCGCGCCGGGCGTGTCGCGTTCGACCCGCGCCAACCAGCACCTGTTCGTGAACCGCCGGCCCGTTGAGAACCGCAGCCTCAATCGTTCGCTGATGGAGGGGTATCACACCGCGCTGATGAAGGGGCAGTTCCCGGTCTGCTGCCTGTTTATCGAGATCGCCCCGGGCGAGGTGGATGTCAACATCCACCCGGCCAAGCGCGAGGTGAAGTTCCATCACGAGCGGGATGTGCGCCGGCTGCTCACGCAGGCCGTGCAGGAGACGCTGCTGGCGTTTCACAGCCAGAGACCAAAGTCTGCTCTCACTCCGGTTGACGAGGCGGTGGATGTGACGCCCAGTTCGCCGGCGGCGATCCCAACGCAGCAGGAGCTTGGCGACGAGCCGGTGCTGGCTGCGCTTGGCCAAGCGCAACCGATTGCGCCTCAAGATGTCCCGGTTCGGGCGACGCCGCTGCCCGTTCCGCTTGGCCGGGCGGACGGCGCGCCGGTGCCGCTGCTGCATGTGCCGCTGCGGCTGGTCGGCGTGGTCGGCAAGCTGTACGTCGTGCTCGAGTCGGACAAGGGCTTGGTTTTGATGGATCAGCACGCCGCGCACGAGCGGGTGCTGTACGAGCAGATGCTCCGGCGCATGGAGTCCGAAGGCCGGGCGGCCTCGCAAAAACTGCTGCTGCCGGAGACCGTGGAGCTGCCGCCAAGGGAGGCGCGGTTTCTCAGCGGGACAATGGAGACGCTCAACCGGCTGGGCGTGGGCTTGAGCGAGTTCGGCGAACGGACGTTCCTGCTCGATGCCCTGCCGCCGTTCGTCAAGGCGGCCGACTCCCGCAAGTTCGTCCTCGAGCTGGTGGACAGGCTGCAGGCAGCCGGCGAGGGGGTGAATGCGCTGCGGCTTGGAGAGGACGTGATCGCCAAGACCGTCTGCCGCCACGCGGTGAAGGCCAACGACGCGTTGCGGGAGGAGGAGTTGCAGACTCTCGTGGACGACCTGCGGCGCTGCGAGATGCCGTACACCTGTCCGCACGGGCGGCCGACGATCATCGAGATGAACTACCTCGAGCTGGAAAAAAAATTCGGCAGGATACAATAGGGCAGTTTCAAGTGTTCAGTTTGGATTCACCCGAAACTTGAAACGGACGAAGGGCGTCAGGTTACTGTCATCTTGAGCAGGAACTCGATGTTGTTCTCGGTCTTCTCGAGTTTACCCAGCAACAGTTCCATGGCCTCGACCGCCGGCACACCAGTGAGGGCGCGGCGCAGCGTGACAATGCGCGGCAGTTCCTGCTCGTGATAGAGGAGTTCCTCTTTTCGCGTGCCGGACAACTCAATGTTGATGGATGGAAAGATGCGGCGGTCGACCAGTGAGCGATCGAGGTGCACCTCCATGTTGCCGGTGCCCTTGAATTCCTCAAAAATAACCTCGTCCATCCGCGAGCCGGTGTCGATCAGGGCGGTGGCACAGATGGTGAGCGAGCCACCCTCCTCGATGTTTCGGGCCGCGCCGAAGAAGCGCTTGGGCTTGTGCAGGGCGTTGGCGTCGACGCCTCCGGAGAGAATCTTGCCGGAGTGGGGCTGGACAGTGTTATAAGCGCGGGCCAGCCGGGTGATGGAGTCGAGCAGGATCATGACGTCGTGCTTGTGCTCAACCATGCGCTTGGCTTTCTCGATGACCATCTCGGCCACCTGCACGTGGCGCTCGGGCGGCTCGTCGAAGGTGGAACTGATCACCTCGGCGGCACTGCAGGTGCGCATCATGTCGGTGACCTCCTCCGGGCGTTCGTCGATCAGGAGGATGAATAGGTACACGTCTGGGCTATTCTTAATGATAGCGTTGGCCAGATTCTGCATGAGTACCGTCTTGCCAGTACGCGGCGGCGCGACAATCAGGCCGCGCGTGCCCTTGCCAATCGGGCAGACCAGATCCATCACGCGGGTGGAGTATTCCTTGGGGTCGTTCTCAAGGAAAAAACGCTCATCCGGGAAGAGCGGCGTAAGGCTGTCAAAATGAATCTTGTCCTTGGCGACTTCCGGATCCTCGTGACCCACGGAGGCGACCTTGACGAGGGCAAAGAAGCGTTCCCTGTCCTTCGGACGCCGGATTTCCCCGGAGATGATGTCGCCTGTCTGGAGGTCGAACCGGCGTATCTGTGACGGCGAAACGTAAACATCCTCCGGGCAGGGCAGGTAGTTGAAACTCTCGGACCGGAGAAAGCCGAACCCTTCCGGAAGGATCTCGAGGACGCCCTCGGTGTAGAGCATGCCGGTTTTCTCGGCGTTGCGTTGCAGGACTTGGAAGATCAACTCGTGCTTCCTTAGCGAACCGTAGTTGGGAATCCCCTGTTCCTTGGCCATCTTGTTCAGTTCAGGCATCTCGAGCGCCTGCAATTGGCTCATGTCGACGGTGTCTCCCTTTGGTTTTTCCGTGGCGGAGTCTCCCTCCAATGCCTCGTCCCCATCGCCGGGGGCGGACATTTCTTCTTTGGAGGGTGTTTCGCCGTAGGCGCGGAGGTACTTGTTCCGAATGGCGGCGGCCTCGGTGGCGGCCAATCCGATTGACTTTTTCTTGCGGGAGCCCGTGCCCCCCCTTTTTTTACGACCTGTGTTTTTCATGTTTTGGCAACATTCCTCCTGTGGATGACATACGAGATTCCCAGCTAAATCATCGGGTATGGGTGGGATATCTCGTCGGTTTTTCCATTCTTTGCCCTGTTCAAGGCAATCACCGACAAACCCACGGAGTGAAAATCCAGCGGGGAGCTTTAATAAGGCAAGGGGAATCCTACGGTCAGTTGCCGGACACGCTGCCTGACAGCGGCCTGTTTGTCAACATTATTTATGTCGAGCAGCACCTCGCTGATCATGTCGGCAATGTCGGCCATCTCGGCCTCGCCCATGCCGCGCGTGGTCACGGCGGGTGAACCAATCCGTATTCCACTGGCCTGGAAGGGGGAACGCGTCTCAAAGGGGATGGTGTTCTTGTTGACCGTGATGCCGGCCTCGTCGAGCGCGGCCTGGCATTCCTTGCCGGTCATGTCGCGGGAGCCGACGTCCACCAGCATCAGATGGTTGTCCGTGCCACCGCTGACGAGGCGGAAGCCGTTCTTGGCCAAGCCCTTGGCCAAGGCCGCCGCGTTGGCCACGACCTGGGCCTGATACTCCGCGAAGGCCGGCTGGAGGGCTTCCTTGAGGCAAACCGCCTTCGCCGCGATGACGTGCATCAGCGGGCCGCCCTGGATGCCGGGGAAGGTCTGGGAATCGATCGCCTTGGCTTGTTCCGCGCCGCACAGGATCAGCCCGCCCCGGGGGCCGCGCAGGGTTTTGTGCGTGGTCGTGGTGACAAAGTCAGCATGGCCGACCGGGCTGGGATGCAAGCCGGCGGCGACCAGCCCGGCGATGTGGGCAATGTCGGCCAGCAGCAGCGCACCCACCCCGCGGGCGATTTGCCCCACGCGCTCGAAGTCTATGACGCGCGGGTAGGCGCTGGCCCCGACCGTGATCATGGCCGGTTTTTCCCTGGCCGCCACCTTGGCCAATGCATCGTAATCGATTCGTTCGGTTTCCTTGCTCACGCCGTAGTGGGTGACCGCGTAAAACCGGCCCGAGAAGTTGGCCTTGTGTCCGTGGGTCAGATGTCCGCCGTGGGACAGGTCCATGGTCAGGATCTTGTCGCCCGGCTGGAGCGCGGAAAAGTAAACAGCCATGTTGGCGCCGCTGCCGGAGTGGGGCTGCACGTTGGCGTGCTCGGCGCCGAAAATCTGCTTGGCACGCTCGATGGCCAACTGCTCGGCGACATCCACGTGCTCGCAGCCGCCGTACCAGCGCCGGGCCGGGTAGCCCTCGGCGTATTTGTTGGTGAGCACCGAGCCCTGTGCCTGCATGACGGCCGGGCTGGTGAAGTTCTCGCTGGCGATCAGCTCGATGTTTTCCTGCTGGCGGCTGGTCTCGGCCCGGATCGCCTGCGCGATCTCGGGATCGACGGTGTCCAGCCGCCGGGATCCCGGGGCGACATCAGGCTCCATCTTGTTCACCCGCCGCTCGTGGCGGCCGCCGTCCTCGAACCGGGTCTCGATGAACGCGTCGAGGATGCGCTTGGCCAAGGCCTCATCCGTTGCGGCGGCCCCGAGGCAGAGGACGTTCGCGTTGTTGTGTTGGCGGGTGAGCCTGGCTGTCTCCTCGTCATGCGCAAGCGCGGCCCGGACGCCGGGCACCTTGTTGGCGCTCATGCTCATGCCGACACCGGTGTTGCAGATCAGCAGGCCAAGCCGGCTCTGCCCGCCGGCCACGGTTTGGGCCACCTCACGGGCGAAGTCCGGGTAGTCGGCCTTGTCCTCCGAGTCACACCCGAAGTCGGCGTACGGGATGCCTTTTTCGCCAAGGTAATGCCCCAGGATCTTCTTGAGCCCGTAGCCGGCGTGGTCTGCGCCGAGGGCCATTTCCACCACCGGCTGCGTCGAGCCGGGGATCAGTCCGTTGTTTTTCTGGATGGATTCCAAAAGTGAATCGATGCCTTCGCGGATCTGGTCGCGGCATTGGCAGTAGGTCTCGTAGGAACCGCCGAGGGGGTCGGGGATTTCCCGCTCGTGCAGGGGCAGGGAGTCGTCAAATTCCCGGAGCAGAAAGGTCTTTTCTGTCGCGTGCGGGAACATGAGGTTGACCATCTCGATGTGGCCGTGCGTCATGCCGATGATCATGTCGGCCTCGGAGGCCAGTTCGGCGGTCATCATCAGGCTGCGCTGCGGGGAGATGTCGATCTCGAGATCCTGCATGGCGCGGATCGCGTTCTCGCTTGGCGGCTGGCCGTTCTGGGCGCCCACGCCGGCGGATTTCACAATGAGGTCGGCCTTGTTTTGATCGACAAGATTCTTGAACAGGCCCTCGGCCATCGGGCTGCGGCAGACATTGCCGGTGCAGATGAACAGGATAGTATGCGCCATATACCGGCGGGAGAGACTGCGGTTTTGCCCGGCAATCGTCAACGGCGGATGCTTTTGCACCGCAAAAAAATGAAGCCAAGCGGCTGGCAAAGCGCAAAAAAGCCCGCCATCGGGGGCGGGCTTTCGGCGGAAAAACCTGTCGCGGGAATCAGCGCCCGACCTTCCGGGTGCTGTGCTCCATCATCCACATCACGTCCTTGTTGTTTGCCATGCCGACGTTCAGCGGGCGATCCGCCTTGCTCATCGTCGGCGTGGTACGCTTGTCGAGCCACTTGTGGATCTCCGCGTGCCCGTCGGCGAACGAGAATCCGGCCGCCCGGTTGTGGTAGCTGGCGGGATAGTCCACCAGTTTGATGGTTCGGTCGGGATACCCCGCCATATCCACGACGAAATAGCCGTCATTGATGCTGTCCTCCCGTTCATCGACCAGCACGAAGGTGTCCGATGGGCCGGGATTCGTAAAGTCCGACAAGGTTGTGAATACTTTCCAGCCGTTCGAACTCTGGGGATACCACGGCCCGGAGTTATTCCAGCCCGGGCCGCCCACCCAGTTGTTCATCGACATGCTGCGAATCCGCGGCACGGTCTTGCCCCGGTTGTCGATGGCGGTGGTGTAGTCGGCGGGGCATTTCCAGATCGCTGTGCTTTTGCCACAATAGGGCCAAATGGGACTCCTGTAAGTGTATGCAGCGTGGTTCCAGTTATTGGGATCCCGTTTGTTATTGAGCGTCAACCAGCTTCCCCCGGTCCAGTTCGGGATCGCTCTTCTCCCGAAGCTCCAGCCGGCGGCACCGACCAGCCGGTCTTCGTTGTCCTCTGCGTAAAACCGCCACGCCAACATCATCTGCTTGTTGTTGTTCATGCAGCTGATGCCGTGCGCCGTACTCTTGGCCTTGGCCAGGGCGGGCAGGAGCAGGCCTGCCAGGATGGCAATGATCGCGATGACCACCAGCAGTTCGATAAGCGTGAACGCCCGTGTTTTTTTCATGCATTAAAATTAGCGGCTGCCAATCTTGCGTGTGCTTTTTTCCATCATCCAATACACGTCTGGACTGTTATACATGGCGACGTTCAGTTGCATATTACCCTTGTTGATTTGCGGATAGGTGCGCTTGTCCAGCCACTTATGAATCTCGGCATGGCCATCGGCGAAGGAGAATCCGGCGGCCCTGTTATGGTAGCTGGCGGGGAAGTCCACCATCCTTTGGGAGCCGTTTGGCCAGCCGGCCATGTCCACGACGAAATAGCCGTCGTTGATACTGTCTTCCCGTTCATCCAGCATCACGAAGGTATTGGAAGGGCCAGGGTCATTCATGTCCGTATCCTTAAGGTATACACGATAACCGGTGCCGCTATTGCTCCAAGTGGGACCGCCCACCCAGTTGTTGATCGAGCGGCTCCGGAGCCTGGGCACTGTTTGCCCCTTGTTGTTGATTCCGACACTGTTGTCGGCCGGGCAGTTGAAAATCTCAGTGCTATTGCCGACATACGGGTAAAGGAGATTACCTCGCCCGGGAACCTTTCTGCCGGACGGGCGGCTGATTCCCTTAATCCAAAGATCCACGTCCCAGTTGTCGGATTTCCGGAGGTTGTTCTTGTCCAACCAGTTTCCGCCGATCCACTCAGGGGCTACAGGCCAACGTCCTGAAGCGACCAGTCGGCCATCGTGTTCATCTGCATAAAAACGCCAGGCCATGGTCAACTGGTTGTTGCTGTTCATGCAGGTGATGCCTTGAGCCGTGGTTTTTGCCTTGGCCAGGGCCGGCAGGAGCAGGCCGGCCAGGATGGCAATGATTGCAATGACCACGAGAAGTTCTATCAGCGTAAACGCCTGTTTTTTTAATCTTTTCATAAACTATTAGTTCTTTATCTATGCGCTTAATTGCGGTAAGGAACAGCCTATTTGATTTGAAGGCTTTTTCAAACAAAAAACGATGTAAATCCAGTGCGTTTGATGTGATTTTTGACGTTGAGTGAAGTAAACTCTTTATTTTTTGGTGCAGCAGATTGTCCCGAATGTCACATGCGTTCGGGCTTGAATCCTTTTGCACCTTGGTAACCAATCGGGTGCCAAGCCGGCAGCCAAATTGATTACAGTCTAGAGCTTCGATGTGGAACGTTCAATGACCCACCAGTAATCATTGTATCCCCTACGCTTGCCTGCGTTTGCGAACCAATTACCAGAGGATTGGCGTACCGGTACTGATTTGGGGACTTTGTCCTTCCAAGTCTTGATTTCCGCGTGGTTGTCGGCAAACGAATAACCACAACCCCCGTTGTGATAACTGGCAGGCAGGTCAACCCAGCTCGCGTCACTGTCCGGGTTCATGATGTTCCATCCGTCATTGATACTGTCGGGATGCTCGTCCACAAACACCCACAATTCTGTCGGAGAAGTAACGCCCCCGCCATATAGGCCCGCTTGATCTTTGCCGGTGATATCCCCCAGTTTATTGTAGGGCTTGTGTCCGCCATACCAGGTGCTTCCGCGTGCGCCTCGTTGCCCCTGACCGCCGGTACCATACGCTCCGCCCTCAATGAATCCGTTCATGGAATTACTGCGAACCCGCGGCAACATTTTCGTGCCCATCTTGCAATTGTAGTTGTCTGCAGCGCATTTGTAAATGCCGGGTGCCGAGGAGTATGGGCCAAGCTTGGGATATAATCGTCCCACTTGTTTCCTTGTTCCGACAAGCCATAGGATATTGGTGTTGTCCGGCGCGTTGGGGTTAAAGGTAATCCAACCGTTTACCCAGCCTCGGGAACCCCCTCCGTTTTGGTTGGGCGGCATGAAACCGTCGTGGTCCTCACAGTACATCAACCAAGCCAAGCCCAGCTGTTTGTTATTGTTCAGGCAGTGGATGCCGGTTGCCTTGCTCTTGGCCTTGGCCAGGGCGGGCAGGAGCATGGCGGCCAGGATGGCGATGATCGCGATGACCACCAGCAGTTCGATGAGGGTAAATCCCTTTTTTCGATTAGATTTCATAACAAAAGTAGTTTTTAAGCTAACCCACTGGAAGCGGTTAGCCGACCCTGTTTTATTTGAATGCTTTGATCAAACAAAAAACACCCCAAATTTGGGGTGCATGATGCAAATTGTTGATGTTCAATCATGTACACTCTGTGTTTTTGGTGCAGCAGATTGTCCCGAATGCCTCTACCAGCCGGGCTTGGCTCTTTTTGCCACTGGTCGACCAACTAGATGCCAGGCTTTCAGCCGAATTGATTACAGTTTAGAGCTTCGATGTTGATCGTTCAATGACCCACCAGTAATCGTTGTAGCCACTGCGCTTGCCCGTGTTTGCGAAGCCGTTGCGGGATGACTGGAGTACGGGCAGTGACTTGGGGACTTTGTCCTTCCAAGTCTTGATTTCCGCGTGGTTGTCGGCGAACGAATAACCACAGCCCCCGTTGTGATAACTGGCAGGCAGATCAACCCAGCTGCCGTCACTGGTCGGATTCATGATGTTCCAGCCGTCATTGATACTATCGGGATGCTCGTCCACAAACACCCACAATTCTGTCGGAGAAGTAACGCCCCCGCCATATAGGCCCGCTTGATCTTTGCCGGTGATATCCCCCAGTTTGTTGTAGGGCTTGTGTCCGCCAT
>QOAX01000027.1 GCA_003972865.1 Verrucomicrobiota bacterium
TCGGCGACTTCACCAAGGACCCGGCCAAGCACATCGCCAAGGTGCAGAAATAAACGAACGAACGATTTTTCGAGAGGCCCCGGCGGATTGCTGCCGGGGCCTTTTTTCCTTTGCGCTTGGCCAAGCGCTTGCCGCATCGCGACGCCGCCGTTACCTTGGCCGAGCGCTTGGTTTCGATGGACGAGTTGCAGGAACAATTTGACGACGCCACGTTCGCCTTCAGCCAGGGCGAGTACGGGCAGGCGGTTGCCGGCTTTGAGGCGATCCTCGCGGCGGACGAAAACCACTTCGACGCCCGCATGTCGCTGAGCATGGGGTTGTGCCGGCTGGAGCAGTACGAGCGGGCGATCGAGGAGGGGCACAAGGCCGAGAAACTGCGCCCCAACGACCAGTTGGTTCACACGAACCTCTCGCTGTTTTACGTCAAAACCGGCAATAAGGAGGCCGCCGAGCATCATGGGCTTCAGTCGAAAATCGCCTCATGGAAACAGCCCGGCGAGGACGCGGTCCCAAGCTCCGATGGCGGCGACGGGCTGCAAATGGCCCAGCCCAAGGCGGAGTCGTTCAAGCTGCCGGGCAAGTTCCCGGACATGCCGTGGCGAAAGAACCGCAAAAAAGGCCAGGCGGAGGACGACCCGGATGAATGACGGATTTGTGAGGGTTGCCGCGATGGATGAACTGCGTGAGGATGGCGGCATTCAGCGCGCGGTCGGCGATCGCGAGGTTGGCCTGTTCAAACTCGACGGTGAGGTGTGCGCGATCGACGGCGTCTGCCCGCACGTTGGCGGGCCGCTGGGCGAGGGCTTTGTCGAGGACGGCACGGTGTCCTGCCCGGTGCACGGTTGGTCGTTCGACCTGCGGACTGGCCAGTGCACCACCAATCCCCGTGCGAAGGTGGACTGTTTTGAAACCAAGGTGGAGGACGGCGCAGTGTTCGTTCGTCTCTCCGAATAGTTTTACAATGAAATCAGCATACGAACTGGCGATGGAACGGTTGGAGAAGGAGTCACCAACTCAGGAATTGAGCGACGAGTTGAAGGCCAAGCTGGCCGAGGTCAGCAAGGTGTACGAGGCGAAGATTGCCGACAGGGAAGTGTTTCTCAACGGCGAGATCGCCAAGGCGGAGTTGGCCGGCGAGTTCGAGCAGATCGAGCAGTTGAACAAGCAGTTGGCCAGCGACCGCAAGGTGCTCGAGGACGAACTCGGGGAGAAGAAAAACGAGATTCGCGCTTAACAGCCGTTTTCCGCGATCTGGAATCGGCAGAGCGCGGCGACCATCAGCGAGTGGCTGATCGTGCCGTTGTCGATCAGCTTCGGAATCTCCTCGAGCAGCACGAGCCGGGTGAGCAGATCCTCCCCGGCATCAAGCTGGATGTCGTGCTGCTTGACCGCGTTGCGGATGACGATCGTGTGCACCTTGTTGTTCATGATCGCCGGGTTGGCGTAAACGAAACCGACGGTCTCCGGCGTGTCGCCGGCGTAGCCGGTTTCCTCCCGCAACTCGCGCCCCGCCGTTTCCAGCGGGCCTTCACCGGGATCGATCATTCCACCGGGCAGTTCCAACTCGATGAGGTTGGTTCCCTGCCGATATTGCTCGATCATCACCAACTGGTGATCGGGCGTCAGGGCGACGACGTTGCACCAGTCCACCGACTCGATCACAAAAAACTCGTGCTCGTCGCCGGTGCGCGGCGAGGTGCGGCGGTCGGAGCGCACTTTGAAAATCTTGTAGTCGCCGGCGCAGCGGCTGCCCTTCAGCGGCCAGGGAGTCAGTTCTGGATTTTTAATCGGCATCAGGTTGTTTCTTCGCGGCCCAGCCCTGTCGCATGAGGTTCAGCAGGTACGCCATGGCTTCCTCGCGTGAGATATCACGCTCCTTGGCCAGTTGCCCGGAGCGCTTGACCAACTGCGCCGCCATCTCACCAGCCTTGGCCTCGGGGCAACCCATCGTGACCAGCAGCTTGGCAGAGGCGGCGTTGTCGTCGGGTTGGCTCACGCGGCAGGGCAGCGCTTGGCCAAGTCAGGCCACGCGGATGCGGGTGACCTCGACGCGCTCGGTGGGCTTGCTGTTCTCGCCGCCGCTGCTCCGGCCAACCGGCGTATCGCCAATCGCGCCGGGAGCGACGTCGGGCCAAAGCTCGATGGTCATCGCGCCCTCTCCTTCTGGAGAACCGCTTCACGCTCCTCTAAGCCGGCCTGGTATTTTGTGAAGTCCGCCTCGCGTCCCTTGAAGGCCTTGGCCTTTTCGCCGACTCGCTTGATCGTGACCTTGTTGATCTTGTCGCCCTCGGCGACGGCGTTGACAACATCCTGTCCCTTGATGACATGGCCGAAGACGGTGTGTTTGCCATCAAGATGCGGAGTCGCCTTGTGTGTGATAAAAAACTGGCTGCCGTTGGTGCCTGCACCAGAATTGGCCATCGAAAAAATCCCCGGCCCGCTGTGTTTTAACGAAGGGTCGATTTCATCCGGGAATTTATAGCCAGGCCCTCCCGTGCCGCTTCCCTGGGGGCAGCCACCCTGTATCATGAAGTCAGCGATCACTCTGTGGAAATTCAGCCCGTTGTAGTACGGCTGGCCGTTGGCATCAACGGGATCGCCACCGGCTTTCGAGTAGTGCTTGGTTCCCTCCACGAGCCCAATAAAGTTGGCAACGGTTAGAGGGGTTTTTTCAAATTCCAATTTTCCCAAGATGGCTCCCTTGGTTGTCTCGATCTCGGCATACAGGCCGTTGGTGGTCTGGATTGTTGCGGTCGGATTTGCGTTTTCGCTCATGTAAAAAACTGTGTTAGTCGGCCAACGAAACCTGCGTGGCCGTCGGAAAATTTTTCGGGAGCGCCTGGGTGACTTTGCCGGTGGCCAGCCACTCGGCGGAACGATTCAACGTGGCGATGAAGCCGATGCATTGTAGCGACTTGCCGTTTTCGTGGCCCATCGGCGTGTGGAAAATGATGCCCTTGCCGTAGTTGATCGTCATCATCATCGGCTCGTGCCGTTTGCTCTTGGCGCTGTAGGCGGTGGCCAGCACGTTCATGTTTTCGGCGGGGCCGCGGAGGGAGTCGTACAGTTCGTCCTGCGCGTGCATCCACTCGACCGGCATGCCCTTGGTGACCGGGTGGGAGGCATCGCGGAGGACGATCTTGAAGGCGTGTTGCGGGCCGTGGCTGCCACCGCTACCGGGCTGCGTATTGCGGACGATTTTGCCGTCGTCGTCGTAGTAAACGTATGGGCCGTGTTTTTCGTTGCGTCCGCCCCATCCACCGAGGCCGATCATCCTGTTGTACTCGGGCCAATTCGGGAACGAATTGTCGGCGGCATGGACGACGATGAAGCGGCCGCCGCTCTTGATGTATTTTTCAAACGCGCGCTGAACCGGCTCGGGCCACTCTTCGCCGTTGTAGTTGCTGACGATCACGTCGTATTTCCTGAATGCCGGGCGGAAGGCGTCCCACTTAGACTGAAACTCCTCGCGGATTTTCCTGGCGGCCTCGGCCGCCTTGGCCTTCTGGCTCTCGCTCAGGTTTCTCGGCGGGCGAGGGGCGCGCGGCGGGGAGGTAACCACATCGACCTTAAACAATCCGGTTTTTTCCATTTGCGCCTTCATGTACGGCGTCATGGCTTTCCAGTTGTGGTTGTTCTGTCCATCGACGTACAGCACACTAATCTTTTCAGCAGACGCCGGGCTTGCCACGGCGGCTAAGAGCAGGGCGACGGCGATCCATTTTCCGGTTAAAATTGCGCGAGGCATCGTGGCGCGGACAGTAACGGCAGCAGGGGCGATTCGCAAGCCAAAAGCCGGGCACTCGACTCGCCTTTTGTCGTCGGGCAGTCTCCCGCCGTTGATCGGCGCGAAACAACTTAGCCAAGCGCGGTGGCTGCTGGCGGCATTGGTGGGGCTGGCCTTGGCCCTGGCTTTCCCGGAGCCGCGCTGGCTTGGCCTTGCCTGGCTTGTGCCGGGCGCTTGGTTGGCGGTCGTTGCCGGGGAGCGGCGCTGGCGGTTGTTCGGCATGGCCTTTGTCGCGGCGCTGGTTTTCCGTCTGGTTTCGCTGCGGTTCCTGCTGAACATGCCGCACGCCGCCGGGGCAATCGGCGGCTGGCTGGCGCTCAGTTTTTATTCCGCGCTGTATCCCGCCGCTTGGGCTTGGCTTTGTGCAGGATGGCTGCGGGACGGCTTGGCGAAGCTGGAGTGGCCTTGGTTTCGGCGGCTCGGCTTTGGGATGTTCGCCGCAGCGGCTTGGGTGGCTTTGGAGATGCTGCAGTCGCGGTTGCTCGGCGGTTATCCGTGGAATTTTCTTGGCGTCAGCCAATTTGAGAATTTCGCGTTGATCCAAATCGCATCGGTGACCGGCGTGTATGGCGTGTCGTTTTTGGTGGTGTGGGCGTCGGTGAGTTTGCTCTTCGCCGTGCTGCAAATACGCCGTTCACCGGCCAACCCGTGGTCGTGGATGGCCGACGTGGCCCTGCCGCTGCTGGCGCTTGGTTTGGTTTGCGGATGGGGTATCGTGCGGATTGCCGGGGTTCCAGCTTCGACGAAAAAGCTGACCGTCGCGCTGGTGCAGCCGAGCATCCCACAGCAATTGATTTGGCAGGGCAACACCGGCGACGAGCGCCTGGCCAAGGTGCTCGAGTTGTCGCGGCTGGCCTTGGCCACCAAACCGGATTTGCTGCTTTGGCCGGAGGCCTGCGCGCCGATCACGGCGGAGCGTTGGCCGGAAGTTTTTGACATGGTCAAGTCGAGTGGCGTGCCGCTGCTCTTTGGGGCGGATGACGTCGAGCGGGTTTCGGGTTCGGACGAAGTTCGCTATTTCAACAGCGCTGTTTTGCTCACGCCGGACGGCTTGCAGTTGCCAAGCTACCGAAAGCGGCGGCTGGTCATGTTCGGCGAGTACATTCCGTTCGAGAAGGCGCTGCCGTTCATGAAATATTTGTCGCCAATCGGCGGCAGTTTTTCCGCCGGGACGGAGCCGGTGCAGTTCACGCTACAGGCCGGCGAACACACGCTCGCGCCTTTAATCTGTTTCGAGGACTCGTTTCCGCACGGTGGCCGTGAGCATGTGTCGGCGGAGACGGATCTGCTGGTGAACCTGACCAACGACGGTTGGTTTGGCGCCGGGCCGGAGCAATGGCAGCACGCGGCCAACGCCGTCTTTCGCGCAGTGGAAAACGGTGTGCCGCTCATCCGCTGCGCCAACAACGGGCTGACGTGCTGGATCGATTCGCTCGGCCGGGTGCGGCAGTTTTACGGGCAGGAAACCGGCGATATTTATGGGGCCGGGTTTGTGTCGTTCGAGGTACCGCTTGGCCAGGCGCTTGGCCAAATGGTGTACAACCGGCACGGTGACGTGTTCGGCTGGGCCTGTCTTGGCTGGGTGTTGGGCGTCGCCGGGGTTCGCCGCTTTCGCGCCAAGCGGGGGCTACACACCGGCGGTGGAATCGGCTAGGCTGCGGGCCGCGTTCGCGCCATTATGATTCCGAGGGAGATTCTCAAAAAAATCCGGCAAAT
Source organism: Verrucomicrobiota bacterium (assembly GCA_003972865.1). Taxonomy (GTDB): domain Bacteria; phylum Verrucomicrobiota; class Verrucomicrobiia; order Limisphaerales; family UBA1096; genus UBA1096. Next base: position 5,504 of record QOAX01000027.1, read on the forward strand.
CGAGATTCGCACCAAGCGGCTCGTCACCGAGACGCTGGCGGGGCAGTACCACAGCGCGTTCAAGGGGCAGGGCCTGCACTTCGAGGAGGTGCGCGAGTACACGCCCGGCGACGAGATCCGATCGATCGACTGGAACGTCACCGCCCGCATGAACCAGCCGTTCGTCAAGGTGTACTCGGAGGAGCGCGAGCTGACGCTGATGCTTCTGGTGGACCTGAGCGGCTCCGGCTTCTTCGGCTCGGCGGAGCAAACCAAGCGCGAGATCGCCGCCGAGTTGGCCTCGGTGCTGGCCTTCTCGGCCATCCGTAACAACGACAAGGTCGGGCTGATCCTGTTCACCGATAAGGTTGAGAAATATGTGCCGCCCCGAAAGGGCCGGTTCCACGTGCTGCGAGTGATCCGCGAGATTCTGTTTTTCGAGCCGGAACACCGGGGCACCGACCTGAACGGCGCGCTGGAGTTTCTCGGCCGCGTGGTGCCGCGAAAGGCGATCACCGTCTGTGTGTCCGATTTTCTCGGGCAGACGAACCCGAGCCGGAGGTCGATGGACGCGCATCTGCGTCGGCAGGTGGTTCTCTCGGAGACGCTGGCGCAGACCTCGGCCACGGCGTTGCGGCAGGCCAACCGGCGGCACGACGTGGTTGCGGTGCAGATCACCGACCCGCGCGAACTGGGATTGCCGGATGTTGGCTGGGTGGTGCTGCAGGACGCCGAGACAGGGCAGATCGTCGAGATCAACACCGGCGAGAAACGTCGCCGCGAGGCCTACACCCAGCGACAAACCAACGCGCAGGAGGAACTCCTGCGGTTGTTTCGCACCTCCGGTATCGACTCGATTCAGCTTCGCACCGACGAGCCGTACATCACGGCGCTCGAGCGGTTTTTTGAGATGCGCCTGAAACGACGGCACCTCGCTGCCTGATGCCGACGACTCCCAGCACCAACTCCGCGGCACTGGTTTTGCCCGACCCTGCCGATGCCACCAACGCAGTTGCACCGGAAGAAATCCCGGACATCCGGGGGTTGAAGGACGTGGTCGATATTCCCACCGGCAACGAGTGGCTCTGGTGGCTGCTGGTTGCGGCGGCTGCGCTGGTCGTTGCCGGGGTCGCTGCTTGGTTTGTCCGCCGGCACTTGGCCAGGCGCAGCGAGGAGTTGGCGCCGCCTCCGCCTCCGCCTCCGCATGTCGTGGCGTGGAACCGGCTGCAGCGTGCGCTTGGCCTGATCCATGAAGCCGAGCGATTTTGCATCGAGGTGTCGCACATCATTCGAGTGTATCTTGAGGAGCGATTCAACCTGCACGCGCCTGACCGGACAACCGAGGAGTTTCTCTTCGAACTGCAGACCAGCAAGCGCTTGGCCAACGAGCATAAGCAGTTGCTCGCGGACTTCCTCGGCGAATGCGACATGGTGAAGTTCGCCAAGGCTGAACCGCCCGAGCAGGAGTTGCGCAACCTGCACGAGGCCGCCAGCCGGCTGGTTGGCGAGACGCAGCCAAGTTTGCGCGAGGAAACCGTGGGCGAAGAGGAGGCCCCAGTGGAGCGATGAACCTAGGCGACTTGAGAATCGACAGCCCGTGGTGGCTGTTGCTGTTGGTGTTGTTGCCGCTGGTCGCCTGGGCGCGACGGCGTTGGCTTGGCGGCCGGCCGGCGCTGATGTTTTCCTCTGTGCAACTCGTGCGCGGCATCATGGGCTTGGCCAAGCCCAAGTCCGGGGTGCTGTTGGGGTTTCTGCGCTGGACGGCGCTGCTGCTGTTCGTGCTCGGCATGGCCCGGCCGCAATGGGGCGAGGGCACCGAGAAAATCCGGGCCAGCGGCATCGACATCGCTGTGGCGTTCGACCTGTCCAGCAGCATGCTGGCCGAGGATTTTCAATTGCAGGGGAAACGGGCCAACCGCGCCGCCGTGGCCAAGGAGGTGCTAAAGGGATTCGTCAACGACCGTCCGGCGGACCGGATCGGTTTGGTGGCCTTCGCCGGTCGGGCGTACATCGCCGCGCCGCTGACGCTCGATCACGACTTTCTTCTGGCCAACCTCGACCGGCTCGAGGCCGGGAGCGAGGCCATCGAGGACGGCACCGCGATCGGCTCGGCGATCAGTGCCGGGCTGAACCGCCTGCGCGACCTGGACTCGGAGAGCCGCATCATCATCCTGATGACAGACGGCCAAAACAACGCCGGCACCGTCGCGCCGCTGACCGCCGCCGAGGCGGCCGATCTGCTGGGCGTGAAGGTCTACACCATCGGCGTGGGCACGCGCGGCGTGGCGCCGATGCCGTACACCGATGTGTTCGGCCGGAAGCGCTATCGAGACGTTGAGGTGAACATCGACGAGGAAACGCTGCAAAAAATCGCCGGGCAAACCGGCGGCCAGTACTTCCGCGCCGACAGCCAGCGCAAGCTGCGGGAGATTTACGACAAGATTGACGAGATGGAAAAAACCGAGGTGGAGGTGGAGCGGTTTTTCAACTACGACGAGTGGTTCCCGTACCTCGTCATCGCCGGCCTGGCGCTGCTGCTCCTTGAGCTTATCCTCGCCAATACCGTCTGGCTCAAGCTGCCTTAGCCCGACCTTCGATAGACTAGAGGTGGGCTATTTCTTCAGCGCGGTCTCGATGGCGGCGATGACCTCGGGGGCGTCCGGCTTGGTTTGAGGCGAGAAGCGCTTGATGACCTTGCCGCTGCCGTCTAGCAGGAACTTCTCGAAGTTCCAGCGAATCTTGTCGGAGCCGCCCGATTCCTTCTTGAGTTTCTTGTAGAGCGGGTGGGCACCGTCGCCGTTCACCTCGATCTTGGCGTGAAGCGGGAAGGTGACCGAGAAGTTGTCGGTGCAGAACTTCTTGATTTCCAGCGAGGTGCCGGGTTCCTGTTTGCCGAACTGGTTGCAGGGGAAACCAAGCACGGTGAAGCCCTTTTTGGCGAACTTGTCGTGGACGGCCTGCAACTGTTTGTATTGTTTGGTGAGGCCGCATTTGCTGGCCACGTTGACAACCAGCATCACCTTGCCCTTGTGAGCGCCGAGGTTGGTTTTCTTGCCGTCGATATCCTTCAGTGGGATGTCGAGGGTCGATTTATCGGCGCAAACCGCGCCAGCCATGCCGATGGAGAGGAATAGAGTCGAAAATAGTTTCATACGCGACAAATCTGGCATGTGAATCTGATTTGTCAAACATCGACATAAAGTTTGGCGGCTTGTTTTTGGGGGGTAATTTGTCGAAACTGCGCGCCCGCCAATTCGCGATGAAGAGGACAGCAAGCAAAAAAACAACGAAAAAGAAAGCCGCGCCCAACCTGCGGCCGCACTCCTCGATCATGCTGGATGGGCCGGATCGTGCCCCGAGCCGAGCGATGCTTTACCCGACCGGCTTTAAAAAGTCCGACTTTGAAAAACCGATCATCGGCGTGGCCTCCACCTGGAGCAATGTCACGCCGTGCAACATGCACATCGACGAGTTGGCGCGCGTGGCCGAGGCGGGTACGAACAAGGCCGGCGGCAAGGCGATCGTGTTCAACACCATCACGATCTCCGACGGCATCTCGATGGGCACGGAGGGGATGAAATACTCGCTTGTGTCGCGCGAGGTCATCGCCGACTCGATCGAGACGGTCGTCGGCTGCGAGTGCATGGACGGCTTTGTCGCCATCGGCGGTTGCGACAAAAACATGCCGGGCTGCATGATCGCGATCGCGCGCATGAACCGTCCGGCGGTGTTCGTCTACGGCGGCACGATTTTGCCGGGCTGCATCACGGGCCAAGCGAAGAAGCTCGATATTGTTTCGGTGTTCGAGGCGGTCGGAGCGCACGCAAATGACAATCTTTCGGATGAGGGGCTTGACCAAATTACTGCCTGCGCGATACCGGGGCCGGGCTCCTGCGGCGGCATGTACACGGCCAACACCATGGCCAGCGCCATCGAGGCGATGGGCATGAGTTTGCCGGGCAGCAGCGCCCAGGCAGCGATCAGCCCGGCGAAAAAGAAGGACTGCCGCGAAGCCGGTGCCGCCGTGTTGAACATGCTCAAGCTCGCCATCAGGCCGCTCGACATCATGACAAAAAAGGCGTTCGAGAATGCGATCACCGTGGTCATCGCGCTCGGCGGTTCAACAAATGCCGTGCTACATTTACTGGCGATGGCCCACGCGGCCAACGTCAAGTTGACCATCGACGACTTCACTCGCATCGGCAAAAAAGTGCCGGTGCTTGCCGACCTCAAGCCAAGCGGCAAGTATTTGATGAGCGAGTTGGTCGCTGTTGGCGGCATTCAGCCGATGATGAAAACGCTGCTTCGGGCCGGGTTGCTGCACGGCGATTGCTTGACCGTCACCGGCAGGACGATGGCGCAAAATCTGGCCAAGGCCAAACCGTACCGCAAGGGGCAGAAGATTGTTCAACCACTGTCCAAGCCGATCAAGAAGGACAGCCACCTGGTGGTGATGTACGGCAATCTCGCTAGCGAAGGTGGCGTGGCCAAGATCACCGGCAAGGAGGGCATGAGTTTTACCGGCACGGCCAAGCCATTCGACTCCGAGGAGAAGGCGATGAAGGCAATCCTTGCCGGCAAAATCAGGAAGGGCGACGTCATCGTCATCCGCTACGAGGGGCCGAAAGGCGGCCCGGGCATGCGCGAGATGCTTGGCCCGACGGCGGCCATCATGGGGTCTGGCTTGGGCAATGACGTGGCGCTGATCACCGACGGACGGTTTTCCGGCGGGACGCACGGCTTCGTCGTGGGGCACATCACGCCGGAAGCTTACGCGGGGGGCGCGTTGGCCTTGGTGAAGCGCGGCGACTCGGTCACCATCGACGCCGAGCGACGGCAGTTGACGCTTGGAGTGTCGGCGAAGGAATTGGCCAAGCGCCGCAGGGCATGGCGGAAGCCCAAGCCGCGTTACACCAAGGGCGTGCTGGCCAAGTACGCCAGCGCCGTGACCTCGGCCTCACGGGGCGCGGTGACCGATCACGACTTGGAGGTGTGACCTCGCGCTTGGCCAAGCGACAACCCAGCTGAGACAGTTTATCCGCAAGAATGCGCAGACAATATCCGTTCCAGATTTTCGAGCCCAAGTGGCAGGAGCATTGGCATAATGGAGAGACGTTCCGGGCGTGGAACCCAGGCGAGAGCGTTCCCGCCGACCATCCGTTTCACGAGCGTCACCCGGATACGAACCCCGGTGACGTGCCGAAATATTACATCCTCGACATGTTCCCGTACCCGTCCGGCGCCGGGCTGCATGTTGGGCATCCGGAGGGCTATACTGCCACCGACATCCTCGCACGCTACAAGCGGATGGGCGGCTTCAACGTCCTACACCCGATGGGCTGGGACGCGTTCGGCCTGCCGGCGGAACAGTACGCCATCATGACAGGCCAGCACCCGCGCATCACCACCGAGACGAACGTCGCCAACTTCAAGCGGCAGATTCAGTCGCTTGGCTTCAGCTACGACTGGAGCCGCGAAATCAACACCACCGACCCCGGCTACTTCCGTTGGACGCAGTGGATTTTCCTGCAGCTTTACAACTCATGGTTCAACCCGGCGACAAACAAGGCGGAACCGATCGACACGCTGGCATACCCGCCGGGCGCGACCACCGACGAGCAACGCCGCGCCTGGCGGGACGACCATCGTCTGGCCTACGTTTCCGAGGCGCCGGTGAACTGGTGTCCGGAACTCGGCACCGTCCTGGCCAACGAGGAGGTCAAGGACGGCGTGAGCGAGGTCGGCGGTTTCCCGGTCGTTCGCCGGCCGATGCGGCAGTGGATGCTGCGAATCACCGAGTACGCGCAGCGGTTGCTCGACGATCTCGACAACATCGACTGGAGCGATTCGCTCAAGGAAATGCAGCGCAACTGGATCGGCCGCTCGGAGGGAGCGGAGGTGCTTTTCAGCGTCGAGGATTCCGACGTCGAGATCGCCGTCTTCACGACGCGCCCGGACACGCTGTTCGGCGCGACGTACATGGTCGTGTCGCCGGAGAGCGAGTTGCTCGGGCAGATTGTTTCCGCCGAACACAAGGCCGATGTCGAAGCGTACCAAGCCGAGGCTGCGAAGAAGAGCGACCTCGAGCGCACCGACTTGGCCAAGGACAAAAGCGGTGTATTCACCGGCGCGCATGCGATCAACCCGGCCAACGGCCGTCAAGTGCCGATCTGGACGGCGGACTACGTCTTGGCCGGCTACGGGACCGGCGCGATCATGGCGGTGCCGGCGCACGACTCGCGCGACCTGGAGTTCGCGCAGAAATTCAAGCTGCCGATCAATGTCGTTGTGGAGGCACCGGAAGGCGAAGAGTCGCTTGGCTTCACCGGCAACGGCACGGCGGTGAACTCCGATTTTCTCGATGGCCTGCCGACACCAGAGGCCAAGCGCACGATCACCGCTTGGCTCGAGGAAAAGGCGCTTGGCCAAGGGATGATCAATTACAAGCTGCGCGACTGGCTGTTCAGCCGGCAACGCTACTGGGGCGAACCGTTCCCGATTGTCTGGGACGAGGGAGGCCACGTTGGCCTCAGCGAAAACGACCTTCCGCTCACGCCGCCGAATCTCACCGACTTCAAGCCGACCGGCACCGGCGATCCGCCCTTGGCTTGCGCCGAGGAGTGGTGCCAGGCCGGCGAAGGCATTACGCGCGAGACGAACACCATGCCGCAATGGGCCGGCAGTTGCTGGTACTACCTGCGTTATATCGATGCACAAAACAGCGACTGCTTTGTCGCCGACGAAGCGGAGCGCTACTGGATGGGCTCGGCCAGCGACGATGCTACGCCGGGTGTTGACCTGTACGTCGGCGGAACGGAGCACGCAGTGTTGCATCTCCTTTACGCGCGCTTTTGGCACAAGGTGTTGTTTGACCTTGGCCAGGTGAGCACGCCCGAGCCGTTTTACAAACTTGTCAACCAGGGGCTGATCCTTGGTGAGGACGGCCAGAAAATGTCCAAGTCACGCGGTAACGTCGTCAACCCGGACGACATCCTTGCGGAGTTCGGTTCGGATGCATTTCGGCTGTTTGAGATGTTCATGGGGCCGCTCGAGATGGTGAAGCCGTGGAACACGAAAGGCGTGGAGGGCGTGTACCGGTTCCTCGGTCGCGTGTGGCGGATGTTCATCGACGAACAGAGTGAACAGGAGTTCGAGCAGCAACTGACAGTAAACCCGGAGCGTGGGCCGGAGTTGCTTTCTGCGCTGAAGCTCAACACAGCTGTTGGCCAGGCGGAAGCCACGGCGGAGCAACTCAAGGTGCTGCACACCTGCATCAAAAAGGTGACCGAGGACATGGAGCATCTGCGCTTCAACACCGCCATCTCTGCGATGATGGTATTCACCAATGAGGCGTCGAACTGGGACATCCGGCCGCTATCGGTGATGAACGATTTCCTGTTGCTGCTCGCGCCATTCGCGCCGCACATTGCCGAGGAACTGTACGCCAAGGGCAACGATGGCGACTCGACCCTTGCGTACCAACCTTGGCCAAGCTTTGACGAGGCGCACCTCGTCGAGTCCACCATCGAGATGGCGGTACAGGTCAACGGCAAGCTGCGCGATCGGATCCAAATCCCGGCGGACATCGACAAGGCAGACATCGAGCGAATCGCCTTGGAGAGCGAAAACGTCCAGCGGCACACCGATGGCAAAAGCGTAAAAAAAGTGATCGTCATTCCCGGCAAACTGGTGAACATCGTCGCGGTGTGAAATTTTCCCCGTCCAACGTCGCCCGGAATCTTCTCACTCCGCAGGAGCAGAAAACAATCTGCGCGGTGGCATTGCTCCTGCTTGTCGGGTGGGGAGTGAAATCTTGCGTCCTCAAACAGACCGAACCGATGCCCGTCAGGGCCGAGAACTGATGCAACAGTTTGACTACGATGAAGTGCTGGACCTGATTCTGGCAAAGGAGGACCGCTTCCTGCGGGAGGCCTACCATTTCGTGCGCGAGGGGCTCGACTTCACCCAGCACAAGATGGCCAGAATGTCCGGCGCGAAGGATCTGCGGCACGTCAGCGGGCAGGAGTTGACCGACGGCATGCGACAGTACGCGCTCGAGACTTACGGGCCGATGGCCAAGCTGCTGCTCAACGAGTGGGGCATCCACTCCACCGAGGATTTCGGCGAGATCGTGTTCTACCTCGTCGAGAACAATCTTCTGGCCAAGACCGAGAACGACACCCGGGAGGACTTTGCGGGCGGTTACGATTTTGATGAGGCATTCACGGCCCCGTACGAGCCCAAGGCCAGGCCGGAAAAAAAGCCCCAGTCACCCAAGGCCAAGCGCAGCAAGTAGCGCCTGGCCAGGTTTGGGCTAAAAGCCGGGGGCGATGTAGCGCTCGAGTTGATCGATGATGTGGTCCTTCTCGGAAACCGTCAGAAGCAGCAGGTCGGTGGAGGAGATGACGCCGAGCACTTTCCCTTTCTCAACCACAGGCAGGTGGCGAATTCGGCGTTTGCCCATGATGTTCATGCATTTTTCAATGCCGGCTTCCGGCCCCACCTGGGCCACCTTGAGGGTCATGATTTCCGAGACCTTGGTGGTTTTTGAGGAACGATCCTTGAGAATGACTTTTCGCGTGTAGTCGCGTTCTGAGATGACGCCCACCAGCTTTCCGTCATCGATCACCATCAATGCGCCCACCTTGAATTTGTCCATCGCCTTCACTGCCTCGAACACAGTGGCATCCGGCGCAACCGATCGTATGACCCCATGACGGTCCTTCAGTATTTCCCTGGCATTCATCGGTGAAACGGTTGGCGGGAAAAACAATGCCCCACACCCTGCAAATGTCCAGAGCAGAATTCGCGGGGGTTTAGTCCTGCAGGGCAGCGGCAACGTCAACCAATGGGATAGTTATTTCCCCGCGGGTCTCGAGGTTTTTGACTCGGGCTTGGGTGGGGGTGTCGAGGGTGACGAGCCATTTGGCCTTCGAATCGAGGGCGCGCTTGAGTTGCTTGTCCGGCTTGGCCTTGAGCAGCGGATACTCGGTGGCCAGGCCGGCTTGGCGTAGTTGCTGCACGAGGCCGAGCGAGGCGTTGCGCAGTGACTCGTCGGCGATCTGCACGAAGGCGTTGAGCGTTTGGCCAAGCGCGGGGACCAGGCCGCGATCTTTCAGCACCTCGGCCAGCACGACGTCGCCCATGCCGAAGCCCAGCGCGGGCAGGTCGGTCTTGCCCCCGGAGACGAGCTTGATGAGGTGGTCGTAGCGACCGCCGCCGACGATGGCGCGGAATTTGCCCCGCTTGTCGAACGCCTCGTACACCGGCCCGGTGTAGTACGCCAGGCCGCGGATGATCCGGTAGTCGATCTTGATGAAGTCGCCCAAGCCGCGCGCCTCGATGTTGCCGATGATGGCGGCGAGTTCGTCGGTTGGCTGGCCGCTCTCGATGAAGTCGTTCACTTGCCCGATGGAGAAACCGAGCTTGGCCAGCTTGTCGCCGGAGACGGCCGGGTCTTCGCGGTCGAGCTTGTCAACAATTTGGTAAAAATCGCAGGTGTCCTTTTCCTGTCCACCGCCGTTTTCGAAAAAGTCCTGCCAGGCGCGGCGGCTGCTGAGGCGCACGACGAAGTCATTGTTCGTCAGCTTGAGGTCGCGCAGCGTGTCGATCAGCAGGGCGATCAACTCGGCGTCGGCGGCCCAGTGCGCCTCGCCAATGATGTCGGCGTTGAACTGGAAGTGCTCGCGCAGCCGGCCTTTCTGCTGCCGCTCGTAGCGGAAGAGCTGCGGGATGGAGAACCACTTGATCGGCTTTTTGTAGTTGCGCGTGTGCGCGGCGGCCATCCGCGCGAGGGTGGGGGTCATCTCCGGCCGCAGCGAGACGTTGCGGTCGCCCTTGTCGGTGAAGTTGTACAACTGGTCGACGATCTCGTCGCCGCTCTTCTTGGTGTAAAGCTCCAGTTCCTCGATCGGCGGGCCGTCGTATTCGCGGAAGCCGTAGCGCTCGGCGGTGCCGCGCCAGGTGTCGAAGATGTGCCGGCGCAGGTCGAGGCTCCACGAGTCCGCGGTGGGAATCGGTTCCGGGTAAAAATCGCGAAAGCCGGGGAGTCCTTTCATTGGTCGGTGGGCCGCTTGGCCAAGCGCTTGGTTATTTGCTGGCTGCGGCGAGCATGTCGCGGACATCGACCGCCTCCATGCCGGCAGCGAGGATCGCCTTGATGCCCATGTCCGCGTCTTCATACGCCCGGCACTTTTCCGGTGCAACATTGATTCGCCGTGCAGCCTCGAAAAAAGTGTCCGGCGCCGGCTTGGGGTTTTCCACATCCTGGCTGGTGACGATGGCGTCGAAGTAGTGCCGGATGCCGCAGTGTTGGAGGATGCCCTCGACGGTTTCGTGTGTGCCGCCGGAGGCGATGGCCATCGGGAGTTTGCCGTGGCTTTCGCGGACGATCTGCATGACCTCAGGAATCTCCTTGGCATTGCCGATCAACTCCATGTACTTGGCCTCCTTTTGGTATGTCACCGCCTCGGAATCAATCTCGACGCCCTGTTCCTCGGAAAGCATCCGCAGCACTTCGAACGGCGAGACGCCGCCGAGCGCGTAAAAACGATCCTCCGGAAACACGAGGCCGTGCCTGGCTGTAGTGGCACGCCAAGCCGCATAGTGGATCGGCATGGTGTCGACGATCGTTCCGTCACAGTCGAATATCAGTCCTTCAGGTTGCATAAAAAATGTCGGTTACTCGAGCGCGGCCAGGCGCTCCTTGAGGTCGTTGGCGAGGAGTGCTGAAACGACTTCCTCGATTTCGCCCACGATGAACGTCGGCAGATTGTACAGCGTGAGATCAATGCGGTGATCGGTCACGCGGTTCTGAGAAAAATTGTAGGTGCGGATGCGCTCGTTGCGTTCGCCGGTGCCGATCTGTGCCTTGCGCTCGGCGGCGTACTTGGCGTGTTCCTCGGCGATCTTTTGCTCGAGCAACCGCGACCGCAGCACTTTCATCGCCTGTTCCTTGTTTTTCTGCTGCGAACGCCCATCCATGCAGCGGACGATCATGCCGCTAGGCTTGTGCTGGATCTGCACCGCCGAGTCGGTGGTGTTCACCCCCTGTCCACCGGGGCCGGAGGCGCGGCAGACGTTGATCTCCAAGTCGTCCGGCTTGATCTCGATATCGACATCCTCCGCCTCGGGCAACACGGCGACGGTGACGGTGCTCGTGTGCAC